>NZ_CAXSKY010000005.1:0-134036 GCF_964238065.1 Clostridium sp. AUH-JLR23 | reverse complement strand
TGAAACGCCGTGTAGGGAACCCTACGCACGGTGTTGTGAAAGGGGCGAAAGATATTAATTCTTAGCCCCTATTCAATTTATAAGAGAAGATTAAAAATCTAATTTATTTTATGAGAAAAGTAATCTTTTGGAGTAAAATGGAAGGTTTTCTAAATAAAAAAAATCAGGTATAATAAAATTGAAATTGTTTTGATATGAAAATAGGAGAAAAGTATGAAAAATAAAATCTTGATTGTGGATGATTCACAGGTAAATAGACAAAGTTTAGCGGATATTTTAAGAGAAGATTATGAAATTGTTTTTGCAAATAATAGTACTGAAGCTATTTCATTAGTGAAGAATAATCTTTCATCACTATCTTTGATAATATTGAATTGGATGATGGCTGAAATGAATGGGATTGAAGTTTTATCTTCTATGAATAAATATCACTGGATTGATAAAATACCTGTCATCATTATTGTCACACAAAATTTACAATATCCTATAGAACATGCTTATGAATTAGGGATTAGTGATGTTATAAGTTTGCCATTTCATGAAGATATTGTAAGAAAAAGAATATCTAATATTATCTCACTATATTCTCAAAAAACTTATTTAAAAAATATGAAAACAGAGCAATTATCTGATCAATTAGATATTGAAAAAATAAAAAACAATTTCTTTTTTGAAAAGCAGAATCAACTGGCATTTATATATGATAATCAGTTAGATATCATGTTTTTATCACAAGATGCTTCTCAACGCTTGGAATTACCAGAAATTGTTGCCCATCCTATGGCTAGAGATTCTCATAATCGTCTTAAAGTCAGATTAACAAAGATGATACAGTTAGCTCAACAGACAAATCAAACAAATCCATCTTTTGAATATGAAGATATATTTATCATTGATGGAAAAGACCTATTGTGTCATTTTCGATGTCGTGCCATCTGGCTAGGTGAAGAAAATGCACGTTTTATAGGCGTGATGGGATTTATAGATAAAGAAGAACTCTTTGATGATGAACAATTTCAAAATATTTCAAAGTTTGATCTTTTACATTTTCAACATTTTTTAATAGAATTTCAAAAAATATTTGATCAGATTTCTTTGATTGATGTTCAGACACAGCGCTATATATCTTTAACGAATGAAGATATTGAAAATATGTACTTTATGGAACATCAAGATTTATGGCAAGATATATCAATGTTTGATTCGAAAAGGTACAAAAAAGTATATGAACACCAATCAAAAGTCATCCACTTTGATTTTCAGTCACGATATATTTATTATGTCATTGATCAATATATAGAAGTGAATGATGATCCATATGTGATAGAATATAAATTAAAGATGCATGAACATATTTTAAAAAGTGATAAACAATATCGAAAAATGGTCAAAACATTAAATTATATGCAAGAGAATATATATCTGGATGGGTTAACCGAAGTTTATAATAGACGTTATTTAGAAGATGACTTGATAAAAAAAGAAGATATAACAGCGATTGCTATGATTGATTTAGATCATTTTAAAGATATTAACGATTGTTTTGGACATTTGGCAGGAGATCGAGCACTACAGGAAACAGCAAAGACCATCAAGAAAAGTGTACGTGAAAAAGATGCTGTGATTCGTTATGGTGGTGATGAATTTATTATTTTATTCTATCAGATACCTAAACATATTTTAGATGAAAGGTTGAATTCTATTCGCCAAGAAATTACAGAAATAAAAATTAAAACATACCCTGATTTAAAATTAACATGCAGCATTGGTTGTGCATATGGAAAATATGATTATCAGTTATTGAAATTAGCTGATAAAAGAATGTACCAGGCAAAAGAAAAACGAAATTGTGTTGTTATTGACGATAAAGAAGAGTTAGTGAAAGTATGATTGTAAAAATTGCTGTTTGTTTAAACATGAACTCATTCTTAAAAGATAATATATAATGAATGATATAATATTTTACAATTGTGTTTAATTTGTTGAAATAATATTTTAATAGGTGTATGATTCTTTTGAGGTGAAGAAAGATGTACGCGGTTGGAATCATGTCAGGAACATCAATGGATGGTATTGACACAGTGCTGGTTGATATTCATGGTTATGGAAAGGAAACAAAATTGAAAGTCATTGGCTACCATGAGTATCCTATGCCTATAGATATGAAAGCAAAAATTATGAAAGCCTGTGATGAAAAAGATTCTCATGTTGATGAAATCTGTAGCTTAAATTTTGAACTAGGATATCTGTTTGTTGAAGCTGTCAAAGTTTTACTTCATAAATATCATATATTATCAAAAGATATTGATTTTATTGCAACACATGGACAAACAATTTATCATATTCCCTTTCAAAAAGGTCAACTGTTGCCATCTACTTTACAAATTGGGGAACCTGCTGTTTTGGCTTATGAATTGAATACAACAGTGATTTCTAATTTTAGAGTGATGGATATGGCAGCTGGCGGGCAGGGAGCACCGTTGGTACCATATAGTGAATTTATATTATATAGTGAAGAACATAAAAATATCGCATTACAAAATATTGGTGGTATTGGAAATGTAACTTTGCTTGTTGGACAGGATCTTGATCAAGTTCAGGCATTTGATACTGGACCAGGAAATATGATGATTAATGAAGCCTGTCGTCTCCTTTATCATTTAGAGTATGACGATTGTGGACATATTAGTGCTAAAGGAACGGTTATCAATGCTTTGTTAGATGAATTGATGCATCATTCATATATGAAAAAACAACCACCTAAATCAACAGGAAGAGAAGATTTTGGAGAAAAATATGTTCATTATCTTGTTGATAAATATAAAAAAGAAAAGCCACAAGATATTATAACAACTTTAACCTATTTTACTGCAAAAAGTATAGCTTATCATTATCAGACATATATATTACCATATTATCCATTGCATAAAGTCATTGTTGGCGGTGGTGGCAGTCATAATCAGACACTTTTACATATGCTTCAAAAAGAATTATATGATATCCCTGTTTATACACAGGATGATATTGGTTATTCAAGTGATGCAAAAGAAGCCATTGCTTTTGTCATTATGGGGAATGAAACATTACACCATCACTTTTCTAATGTTAAAAGTGCGACTGGTGCATCTGATTATGTTATATTAGGAAATATGACATTACCACCACGATAATTCCTAGTATTTTTATAGAAGCATTGATATAATGATAATAGGTGGTGAATTTATGAATTGTCTAGTACAGATTAAAGAAGCACAAAAAAGTTATACATCAACAGAAAAAATCATTGCTCAATATATTTTAGAACATACTCATGAGATATTAAATGATTCAGCCCAGCAACTAGGTGAAAAAAGTCAAACGTCAGCTGCTGCCGTTATTCGTTTTTCTAAAAAATTGGGGTATAAAGGATTTAGTGATTTAAAAATCAGTTTAGCCAGATCTTCACAAAATGAAGAGGAGGATATTGATACTGTTTTAGAGGAGGCAGATGATTTAACAACGCTTATTCATAAAGCTTGTCAATTAAATGTATCTACAGTTCAAAAAACATATCAAATGATTAATGAAGGACAATTACAAAAAGCAATTGAATATATGATTAACGCAAAAACAATTTATTTATTCGGAGTAGGAAGTTCTGCCATTGTGGCTTATGATTTTTCTCAAAAGTTATTGAGAATTGGTAAAAAAGCTATCTATAATACTGATATTCATGTGCAGATGACCTTTGCAGAAAGCATGACAAAAGACGATGTAGCTATTTTCATCAGTTACTCTGGAATGACTGCTGGTTTAACTGGTATGGCTAAAAAATTGAAAAAAGATGGTATACCAAGTCTATCCATTACACAAAATTCTAGAAATACTGTCGCAAAAAATACAACGATTCAATTGTTTGTTCCTTTGGAAGAAAAAGAAATGAGAATAGGAGCTATCTCTTCAAGAACAGCATCTTTGGTTGTCACAGATCTTTTATATTATGGTGTTTATAAATACGACTTAGAAAATAACAGAGCTAAACTTTATGAAACAAAGAATCTGGTTTCTCAATTATTGAAATAATAGAGATTTGATAGATATTCTATAGAAATGGACCTCTTTAGATTTAAAGAAGGTCTTTTTTATATCTTAAAAAGAATATAATTTTGTTGAAATCTGATTTTATTGACAAAATAATTCAAAAATTAGATAATAAAATTGAAATAATATTTTAATAAGGAGAGTTATATATGAACACAAAGATTGAACATTTTCTAGAAGAATCAGTGAATCAAAACGTTTTTCCAGGCTGTTGTGTTGCTATTATTCATAATCAGATAACAGATTATTATTGTGTGGGGAATAAATCTATTTATCCATGCCAAGAAGAGAATCGAATAGATACACTTTATGATTTAGCGAGTCTTAGTAAAGTTGTTGGCACAACACCAGCAATATTAAGACTCATTCAAAAAGGATTATTATCTTATGATACACCTGTTTATACAATAATTCCTGAATTTTTTAATAGAGATATAACGATCTTTCATTTGTTGACACATACATCTGGATTACCAGCGGATTTATCTTGGGGTTTAGATGTCACTAAGAATCAAATGATACAAGATATAAGTAATGTAAGTTCTAGCTGTATCCCTGGACAAAAAGTTGTTTATTCTGATTTGGGATATATTCTACTAGGATATATTATTGAGTCTATAACAAAAAAGAGTTTGGATAAAATAGTGCAAGAGGAAGTCTTATTACCATTAGATATGTATCAAACAGAATATTGTCCCAAAGAGCACATTCAATGTGCACCAACAGAAATCAGTCCACATTTTCATCAATTATTAAGAGGACAAGTTCATGATAGAAAGGCTTATATAATGAATGGTGTTGCTGGACATGCAGGACTATTTTCAAATGTCTATGATTTAGAAATTTACGCAAAAATGATTTTAAATTATGGACAATATAAAAATCAAACATTTTTAGAAGAACAATATATTCATGATATGTTTACGAATTTTTCTCTGGAACATCAAATTCCTAGGGGAATAGGTTTTTTGACTTATACTCCTGATAGTCTTTTTTCATCATTAAATTCTATAAAAACAATAGCTCATACTGGTTTTACAGGTACATCAATATTAATTGATCTGCAGAACCAAATTGCAATCATTGTTTTATCTAATAGAGTTCATCCAACACGAGAAAATACAAAGATATTGAATTGGCGTAGAGAGTTTCATGATTTTGTGATGGAAAATATATGATGTGAAATTATATTACAAATTTTATAAAATAATATTGAAATTTAATTTTAAATTGTTATAATAATAATGTAAGCACTTCCGTTAATTGGGGAGAAGAAAAGAGAGGAGAGTATAACTATGGAAAAACTTACAAATTTTATTGAAGAAAAAGTTGCACCTCCATTAATTAAGTTTTCAAACTTAAGATATGTGCAAATTATGCAGAGAACATTTATTAGTTTTACTGCACTATTAATTATAGGATCAATATTCTTATTATTAGCATCATTGCCTTTTGATCCATGGCAAAATCTTATCGGTGATTTTTCAGCAAAATTTGCTGCTGCATCAGGAGTTGGAACTGGTTTTATTGCTTTGTTTGTTGTTGTTGCAGCTGCATATGCGACAATTGAATATTATAATAAGAAAAAGGGAGAGGGATTAGATTTTGTTGCTCCAATAATCTTAGCTGTATCATCTTTCTTTATTCTTATACCAGCACAAACTGTTTCTACAATAGTTGAAGGATCAGATACTGCGGGTACATTTACAGGTGTTCCTACTGACTTTTTGGGAGCAAAAGGTGTGTTTGTAGGTTTGATTGTTGGGATTGTAACTATTGAAATTTATCGTTTCTTCATTAATAAGAAATGGACAATTAAAATGCCAGAAGGTGTTCCACCAATGGTAGCAAGTGCATTTATTGCCTTAATTCCAAGTACATTTGCGATTGTATTCTGGTGGTTAATCGCAGTTGTTTTATCAATTGATTTACCAAATATTATTATGGGAATCTTTACACCATTAGTTAGTGCTTCTGATACACCAGCAACTGTATTTGCAACATCATTCTTGAATCGTGCTTTATGGGCAGTAGGTATTCATGGTGGAAATGTAGTTGGTTCTATTGCAAATCCAATTTGGACACAAATGACTGCTGCAAACCAAATTGCAATGGAAGCAGGAAAGAATTTACCATATGTGTTTACAAGTGTATTCTATGATAACTATATTTGGACTGGACTAGCACCACTTGCAACTGTAATGATTTTCTCTAAATCAAAACGTATCAAAGCTTTAGGAGTTTTAGCTTTACCTGCTGCATTATTCAATATTGGGGAACCATTAATCTTTGGTTTACCAATTATGATGAATCCATTAATGATGATTCCATTTGTATTAGGATATATGGTTGTAGCTGTAGTTGCTGTTGTTCTCACAATGACTGGAATTATTCCGGTACCAGTTTTATCTGCACCTTGGATTTTACCAGCACCTATCAAAACATTTATGGCAACATCAGGTAGTATACCAGCAGTTATATTTGTTCTTATTACTTGGGTTATTTTAGGGCTTGTATTTTATCCATTTGTAAAAGCTATGGAAAAAAATGATTTAAAAGAAGAAAAAGCGGCCTTAGAAGAAGGAAAATAAAATTAGAAAGTGGAGGTGTTCTATGTTAGGAATTTCAGTATATTTTCAAGATTTGAATCTAAAATATCTTGAAGAGGCTAAAAAATGTGGCGCGAAATATGTATTTACATCTTTGCATATACCAGAAGAAGACTATTCTGACTTAGATCAAAAATTACCTTTATTTTTAGAGAAATGTCATTCTTTAGGATTGCAGGTAGTCCCTGATGTTTCACCTGTTACTTTTGAAAAATTAAACATTCCTCATCAAGATTATAAACAGTTAAAACGAATGGGATTTAAAGCTTTAAGATTAGATTATGGTTTTGATGATTATGAAGTTATTAAGGAATTACAGAAGGATTTTTATTTAATGCTGAATGCAAGTGTAGTTAATGATCAATATCTAAAAGGTGCACAAGAAGCAGGAGTGGATTTTGATAAATTAGCATTAACACATAATTTTTATCCTCATAGTGAAACAGGATTATCTTTGGAATATTTTCAAAAGAAAAATAAAACTTTTCAAAAATATCATTTAACTGTTCAAGCTTTTGTATGTGGAGATGTATTAAAAAGATTTCCACTTTATGAAGGATTGCCAACAGTGGAAAAACATCGTACAATGAATCCATATGTTGCAGCTGTTGAGTTAATACATGATTGTGGTATTAAGGATATACTTATTGGTGATAGTGAGGCTTCTATTTCTACTCTTAAAAATATTCAGGCTTATATGGATAGAAATATTATGCATATTCCTTGTCATTTAGAAAAAGAGTATGAATATCTTTATGACCAGGAAATCCAAGTCAGAAAAGATCTTGCTGAAAAGATTGTAAGATTAACATTGCCTAGAACACCAGATATTCCAATATTCCATAATACTATTCGTCAACGTGGATATATAGTAATGGAAAATAAACTGGCAGGTCGTTATAGTGGAGAAGTTCATATCATAAAAGAAAGTTTACCATTTGAAGCAAGAACAAATGTTATTGGATTTATACATCCTGAATACATTGATATTATTGATTATATTGATGCACAAACAACGATTGTATTTGAGAGAATATAGGAGAAGTCAAGATGAATAAAGTAAATATTTCTCATTTAGTGACTGAAAGTAGAAATCCTAAAACAATGAATTTAGACGATATGAGTATCCATGAATTTTTAACAGTTATGAATGAAGAAGATGCTCTTGTTCCACAACGTATTCATGATGTTTTGCCTCAAATCGAAAAGGCTGTAGAAAAAATTGTTGAGGCTTTAAATCAAGGTGGAAGACTCTTTTATGTAGGCAGTGGAACAAGTGGACGTTTAGGAATATTAGATGCTGTGGAATGTCCTCCAACATTTAGTACAACAAATGAAGTGAATGGTATTATTGCAGGTGGTCCGTCAGCTTTCGTTAAAGCTAAAGAAGGAGCGGAAGATCATGAAGATGATGGTCAAAGAGAAATCATGGAGGCTGGAATCTGTGATAAAGATGTTGTAGTAGGTATTGCTGCCAGTGGAAGAACGCCACATACTATAGGTGCTTTGAAACAGGCCAATAAAATAGGTGCATATACAATCAGCATTGCTTGTAATCCAGATAGTGAGATTGGAAAAGTTGCAAAGTTAGCTATTGATATGAATTTAGGTCCAGAAGTCATTACTGGTTCCACACGTCTTAAAGCAGGAACAGCACAAAAACTTGTCTTAAACATGTTATCAACAGCTTCCATGGTAGGAATAGGAAAAACATATCAGAATTTAATGGTTGATTTAAAACCTTCTAATGAAAAACTGGTTGAAAGAAGTAAAAGAATTATTATGGAAGCAACAGGATGTAGCTATGAAGTCGCTCAAGAAACATTTGAAGAATGTCATCGACATGTCAAAGTTGCGATTATTAAAATATTATTAAATTGTACTGTTGAAGAAGCCAAGTCAAGATTAGAAAGCAGTCAAGGCTTTGTAAAGAAAGCAATTCAAAATCAATAACAGACTGATTTCAGTCTGTTATTTTTCTAGGAGAATAAAAATGAGTGAACAAATCAATGATTATATTAATAAAATAATAAACTTAGATTTTATTCAGGCACTTAAAATGACATTTGTACATATGACATTATGTTTTGTTGTTTTAGGAATTATTGTCTTTTTTCAATGGTTTTCTATCTTTTATCCATATATAGAATGTATATATTTTTTGATGATACAAATGATGTATGCGTTTCAATATATTCAAAGAAAAAAACTGAATCCTGTTTTCATGTTGTTCTCTGTGCTTTTGAGTATGCTTTTTATTTATTATGGAAAACAATACTCTATTTTGACTTTGACTCTGCCAGTTTTATTTGTGCATATGATATATTTGGCCATGATTCATCGTATGTCTCTCTATTTAGAAAAGAGAATCCATTTTTTTATTGAACCGATTGAAGCCTATTTCAAACAGCTTGTACCAGTTTTTATCGCAGCTTTATTGATTATGGGATTGATTTATTGTCAAAATATCTATATAAGTCTTTTCATTAGCTGTGTTCAATTATGTTTATCTTTTTTAACGTCTATAATAGGGATTCTACTTATAGTTGTATTGACATGTGGATTCTGGTTAAGTGGGATTCATGGTGTGGCTATGGTAGGAATCTTGGCTAGACCTTTTTGGACACAAATGCTGATGGTAAATTTAATATGTTATATCAATCATCAGGCTATTCCTTATATTGGAGTTGAAGGTTTTTATCAATGGTTTGTATGGATTGGAGGTTCAGGCGCTACATTAGGATTAGTTCTCTTATGTCGATTTTTTGCGAAAAGTCACCATCTTAGACAAATGGGTCATCAGACTCTTCAATCAGGACTTATCAATATTAATGAACCTGTGATTTTTGGTGCACCCATTGTTCAAAATCGCTATTTAAGAATTCCTTTTCTTGTCGCTCCAATCGTTATGAGTCTTTGTACTTATATAATGATGGCTTATCATTATATCAATATACCTGTTATGCTTGCACCATGGGTATTACCATCTGTTTTTGGAGGCTTCTGGGCAACGGGTGGTCAAATCTTTTCAATTCTTTATATTATAGGAATGATTATTGTTTCACTGATCATTTATTTACCATTTTTCATTTGTTATGATCGTCAATTAGTTAAGGAGGAAAACGCATGAGAAGATTAGGTATCTCTATTTATCCAGAAAAATCATCATCAGAAGAAATCAAAGCATATATTGATCAGATGTCAAAATTAGGTTTTTCACGTATTTTTTCTTGTCTTTTATCCGTTAATAAAAGTAAAGAGGAAATTATTCAAGATTTTAAAGATATCAATCTTTATGCTCAATCAAAAGGATTTGAAATCATTGTAGACGTATCACCAAGAGTTTTTCAGGACTTAGATATCAGTTATCAGGATTTACACTTTTTTAAGGAAATAGGAGCAGATGGTTTACGTTTAGACGCTGGTTTTTCAGGAAGTGAGGAAGCCTTGATGACTTATAATCCTTATGGATTGAAGATTGAAATCAATATGAGTAATGATGCTCATACACTTGATACAATTATGGATTATCAGCCTAATAAGTATTGTTTATTGGGATGTCATAATTTCTATCCCCATAATTATAGTGGATTATCATTAGATTATTTTATGAAGTGTACAGAGCGTTTTATCAGCTATGGCATTCCTACAGCTGCTTTTGTCACAAGTCAAAACGAAAATACATTTGGGTCTTGGCCAGTCACAAATGGTCTACCAACCTTAGAAATGCATAGACATCTTTCATTAATCACGCAAATCAAACATATGCTGGCTCTCAATGTCATTGATGATATTATCATTTCTAACTGTTATCCTTCTTTAGAAGAATTAAAATCATTGGAAAATTTAGACTTAAATCTCGTCACTTTTGATGTTGATCCTATAGAGAATTTACCAGCAATGGAAAGAAAAATTTTGTTTGAAGAACTCCATTTTCAACGTGGAGATGTAAATAGCTACATGATACGTTCTACACAAAGTCGTGTTAAATATAAAGCACATCATTTTGAATTGATCAATACTCCACAAATGATTCATCGTGGTGATGTTATTATTGAAAGCAGTCAATATGGACATTATGCTGGAGAACTTCAGATAGCTTTAAAAGATATGCCAAACAGTGGAATGTCCAATGTAGTTGGTCATATTAAAGAAGAGGAAATATTTATTCTTGATGATATCAAACCATGGCAAAAATTTAGATTGAAAGAAGTGAAATAAACATGAATTATATTTGTATAGATGGTGGTGGAACAAAAACAAAATTTGTGCTTTATGATGAAAATGGACAAGTTATAAAAGAAAAGTCTGCTGGATCCATTCATATTTTGACACAGTCAAAACAAGAAAGTGTATGCATTCTTAAAGAGAATGTTACGTTATTGGATCCTTCTAAACAATCTTTGATTGTTGCAGGATTGGCTGGATATGGAAATCAGGAAGATTTAAGAAAACAAATAGAAGATATTTGCCAAGAAGCTTTCGAGGGCTATACGTATCTTTTATATAATGATGTTCAAATAGCTTTAGCAGGAGCATTAGCTAATCAGGATGGTATTGTTGTGATTGCAGGAACAGGCAGCATCGCTTATTCATGCTTGAATGGACAAACAAAAAGATGTGGTGGCTGGGGTTATCAGTTAGGTGATGAAGGTAGTGCTTATTGGATGGGAAAAGAGCTTATGAAAATATATTGTCAACAAGTTGACGGAAGATTAGAAAAGACAAAATTGTATGATAAAGTTAAAGAAAGCTTATTATTAGAAAATGATTATGATATCATTTCATATCGTCATCATCTTCAAAACGAACGAAAAGATATTGCACTTTTAGCAAAAATCAATTATGAATTGGCTTTAGAAAACGATCTGTATGCTTTGCAGATTTATAAAAATGCCGCAAGTTATCTTGGTCAACTGATAGAAGTTCTGGCTCGAGATTTTCATCAACCTATACCAGTATCTTATATAGGAGGCGTTTTTCAGGCAGGTGAATATATTTTAAAGCCATTAGAAGAAACATTACAGACGACATCATGTTATTTACAGTCACCGCTTTATCCACCAGAATATGGAGCATATTTATTAGGGTGTATGTATACTCAAAAGATACTCAAAAAATAAAGAGTATCTTTTCTTTTGAATTATGTTACAATAATAAAGAAATGAGTGTGATAAAATGATAACTCCTAAACATTTGGTAAAAACGATTAAAGGTCAATATAGAATCATAGTCATTAGTGATATTCATGGTCATTTAGATAGATTTCAGGCACTTTTAAAAAAAGTCAAATACACACCTGAAGATTATCTGATTATTTTAGGCGATTTTGTAGAAAAAGGTGACCAGGTTATTGCAACCATTCATTATGTTCAAGAACTATCTAAACGTGATCGTGTTTTTGTACTCATGGGAAATTGTGAATGGGCATTAGACGCATTGTTGACAATACCTGAACTGGCAAATCAGATACAGGGTTATTTAAAGCGTGTTTCCAGCAATGGCTGCATACGTGAAGTTTATCATCGTTTACATTTGGATCAGGGGCATGAAACAATGCTAGGTATTCAAAAACAGATTGCTGATTATTTACATGATGAAATTGCATTTATATCTCACTTACCTGTTACATTAAAGTTGAATCAATTTCTATTTGTTCATGCAGGTATTGAAAAAAGAAAAGATTATAAAAACAGTTCTTTATCTTCATTGTTGGAAATGAAATATTTTTACCATCAGGGACATCTTTTAGATGATATGGTTATTGTAGGACATTTACCTACATCCAATTATTATCCAAATCAAATATGTAATGATATTATCATTGATGAAAAGAAAAAAATCATTTGTATTGATGGGGGAACGGGTGTCAAATCTATTTCACAATTAAATGCATTAATTATTGAATCTAAAGATGGTGTTATTCATTACTCACAAGAATATGTTCAACCTTTGCCATATCATCATGTTATATCTGATGTAGAAATATCTCAAAATGAGAAGCATAAAATTGCATATCCGCACTTTGAAGTGGAAGTCATCAAAAAAGGTGAGGAATTCAGTGAGTGTTATCAAAAGGAAACGCAACAATATTTAAAAATAAAAAACGAGTTTTTATATAAGCGTCATCATCAGACATATTGTTTAGATGATTATACTGATTATTTTATTTCAGCCAAAAAAGGTGATCTTGTGAAAGTTATAGGAATCTATAGTCATTATGCATATGTGATTCATCAAGGAGAAGTGGGATGGATTGATGTCAAGTGTATAAATTTATAAAATGAGTTTATACTTATATAGGTGATAATATAATGCATAATGAAATATATATTGAAGAATTGTTAAATGGTTTAAACATGGGCTTGCTGGCTATTGATCATTTGATTGATAAAATTGAAAATGATCAATTACGTGATATCGTTTTACATCAAAGAAAAGCCTATGGAGATTTGAAAAACAAAATAACACGTGATGACTCTCATACTGAAGATCATTTGAAAAATAAGATGATGTTAGAGTCAATGATTGAAATCAAAACATTATTAACAGACGATGCTAAAATTACAAAGATGTTAATAGAAGGAAGTAATCAGTCAGTTATGACAATGGCACATTTATTGAATAAAGATCATCATGTCGATTTAAAGGTGAAACAATATAGTGATGAATTTGAGGAAATTTCTCAAAAATACATAGATGAATTGAAAGCCTTTCTTTAAAAAAATTATCACATTTTTTTATGAGTGATGATGAATTTATTTGATTCATTCATTATAAAGTGTTTTGTATTTAAAAAAGGTGTAGAATAAAAGAAAGGGAGGAAAAAGATATGAATGCAAAACAATTAGATGAAGTGGTACATAAAACACAGGAGTTAATCAAGACACCGACTTGTTGCCAGGAATTAAAAGAAATGGCGGAAAAATGGTTAAAATCAGTAGGAAGCGAAAATGAAGCTTTGATGACACAACAATATATGGCAGAATTAAAAGAAGATATCATGCCTATTGACAATTTAATTGCCTTTGCAAGTTCAAAGGATGGACAGATATATTTTGGTGAAAGTAAAGCCAAAGAAATTGTACGTCATAGTCAGGAAATCCAAGCACAGGGAGCTCAATATTGTGATTGTCCAGCTTGTGCTATTGTAGAAGACATTTTAAAGACATTAGAAGGATAATAAAAAATAAGCAAGTCCAAATGGCTTGCTTATTTTGTTAACATTTTTTTCGCTTGAATAATAATTGTTGGTAAAAGAGCGAATCCATAAATAACAAGAAGTTGATTTATAGAAATTGTATGAATCATAAATAATCCATGCATTGCTGGAACAAATAAGATGAAGTGTAGTAATGCAAAACCAATAATAAATGCAATAATGCTTGAACGGTTTGTAAAGAAACCAATTTTTGATAGTGGTTGAGAACTACGACAATTGAAACCATGTAATAAACGAGCTAAACAGATTGTTGCAAAGGCCATTGTAGAAGCTGTTAAAGGATCTCCTTTTAATCCAGTTAAGTATGCACACATTGTACAAATAGCAATAACAATACCTTCATAACTGATTTGGAAGAAAGTTGATTTGTTAAGAATAGAATCATCAGCTTTACGTGGTTTTTCTTTTAAAACATCATTACGTCCAGATTCCATACCAATCGCAATTGCAGGTAAAGAGTCGGTAATAAGATTCATAAATAATAAGTGAACAGGGAAGAAAGGTGTAGGTAATAAAAGAAGTGAAGCGACAAATACACAAATAATTCCTGCAAAGTTACCAGATAATAAATAATTGATAGAGTTTTTGATATTACGGTAAACATTACGTCCAGTAATAACAGCTTTGACAATAGTAGAGAAGTTATCATCTGTTAATATCATATTCGCAGCATCTTTAGAAACTTCAGTACCCGTAATTCCCATAGCAACTCCAATATCACTTTGTTTAAGTGCTGGAGCATCGTTGACACCATCACCAGTCATGGCTACAATATCTCCGCGTTTTTGCCAGGCTTTGACAATACGAATCTTATGTTCAGGAGCAACACGTGCATAAACACTGATGTGTGTTAATTTTTCATCTAATTCTTCATCACTCATTTGATTTAATTGTTGACCATCAATAGATAAGTCACCATCTTCATAAATACCAATCTTTTTCGCAATGCTTCTGGCAGTCACAACATGGTCACCCGTAATCATAATAGGCTTAATACCTGCCATTTTACATTTCGCAACGGCATCAGCACTTTCTGGTCTTGGCGGATCCATTAAGGAAACAAGACCAACAAATGTTAGATTGTTTTCATCATCTAATTGAATATCATTACTATCTAAATCTTTATATGCAAAACCTAAGACACGTAATCCTTCATTCGCATAATTTTGATTTTGTTGAAGGATTTCGTTTTTATAACGTTCTGTTAGTGTTTCTTTTTGTCCATTGATAAGGATAGATGTACATCTTTGTAAAATAACATCTGGTGCTCCTTTTGTATATAAATGATTTAAAGAAGAAACACTCATTAATTTACGATCTGAATCAAATGGTAATTCGTTTTGACGAATAGCAGTATTTTCAAATTCTGGATCATTTTGTGTATGAAGATGAACCAAATCAATTAAAGCTAATTCAGTTGGATCTCCAATTCTCTGATCTCCATTAATCACAGCATTATTACATAATAAACATGCTTTTAATAAAACATTGTGATCATGATGATGACTATCTAAATCATCAATTTCTAATAATTTGTTATTTAAATAGATTGTTTGTGGTGTCATTTTGTTTTGTGTTAAAGTTCCTGTTTTATCACTACAGATAACAGATACACAACCTAAACTTTCGACTGAATTCAAATTTTTAATAATGGCATTTTCTTTGACCATTTTTTGTGTACTCATAGATAAAACAATTGTTACAATAGAACTTAAAGCTTCAGGAATAGCAGCTACAGCTAAGGCAACAGCAATCATTAAAGCATCAAGTAAAGATTCATGAGCTAAGAAAATATTTAAAGCCAAAACAATGGCACAAATAATCATAATCGCAACAGATAATTTACCACTGAAATCATCTAAACTCTTTTGTAAAGGTGTTTTACGATCTTTCGCTTCATTTAACATAGAAGCGATTTTACCGATTTCAGTATTCATTCCAATGCTTGTTACAATATAACGTCCTGTACCATTTGTGACTAAACTTCCAGAAAAAGCCATATTTTTCTGATCTCCAACAATGACTTCCTGTTCAATAGTATCAGTGATTTTATCAACACTATCAACCTCACCAGTCAAGGCACTTTCGTTAATTTGAAGGGATGCTGATTCAATAATACGACCATCACCACTGACAACATCACCTGCTTCAATTTGAACAATATCACCAATTGTTAATTCGTTAGAATTTAATTCACATAATTGTCCATCACGTAAAACTTTGACTTTAGGAATAGAAAGTTTCTTTAAACTTTCTAATGATTTTTCAGCTTTTAATGTTTGAACTGTTCCTAAAATCGCATTAATGACAATGACCACAACAATAACAAGTGTACTTTCCAGCTGACCACTTAATCCAGAGATAATGGCGGCAATAATTAATATAATAACTAATAAATCTTGAAATTGTTTTAAGAAAATCAAGAAAGGACTTTCTTTTTTCTTTTCAGCCAATTCATTTTTGCCATACTTTTCTTGTCTTGACAAAGCTTCTTGAGTTGATAAACCCGATTTTGTTGTCTGACAATCATTTAATGTTTGTTCAATACTTTTTTGATAATACATACTTTTTCCTCCATTTTTCATCTTCAACGAATAAAAAAGACAAGCTCGCTAAAGATTTATATGTCTTTAACGAGTCTTGTCTTTAAGATGCACCAGAATAATAAATTATTCGCGATTGTTGATAACATCACACATATTGTGAGACTACTCCCTCATTGCCATTATATTAACATACTCGTTAAAATATGTAAATAGAAAATCTTTGAATTATTTTTGTGAAGAAAGCTGACTGTTATTTATCATGAAATAGATATAAATGGATAAAAATCAATACTATGGAAAGGTTATTTGGCTTTGATTATGCACTATCTTTAAACCAATAAACAAGTCCATTTTCCTGATAATCTCCAGTCAATGGGTTGATTGGTATTTTTTTGAGTTCTGATGATGGCTCATACCAGAGTTCTTCTTTTTGCATAAAGTTTGCCATTGTCTGGAAAATGACTTTTGGAATTCTCGTATCTGAAGTCATATTCATTTCGCGATTATCATCATAACCACACCAGCTTAAAATTGTATATTGTGGATTATAGCCCGCACATAAAGAGTCATAAGGTGTTGAACCAGTTTTCGTGGCAAATGTTGTGTTTGTAGGATAATTAACCATCGTAGGTGTTGTATAGGATTGAAAGGACTTTTCAAAAGGTGCAGTTAATAATTGACTCATCATTAAACAGCTATCCTTATTTAAAAGCTGTTTGTTTTGAGGCTTATATTCATACAAAACATCACCATTATTATTTGTAATCTTGGTAATCGTATGAACATCATTGTAAATACCTTGATGAGCAAGTGTGGTATAAATAGCAGAAAAATCATAAACATTGGTATTTAAAGTTCCTAAGGCAAGAGATGGATGAGGAGAAATATGTTGATATCCAAATTGAGAAAGTGTATTCACTAATGCCTGTTCTCCTAAAAACATATGTGTTTTCACTGCATAAATATTATCACTCACCGCAATCGCCTGTGCCATTGTAACATCATCATTGGCATATTTTTTGTTGAAATTGGTTGGTGTATATGTTTTTCCATTTTCTAATTGAAAAGTAGTGGGTTCACTTTTGAATTTGGTAATAGGCGTAAAACCATTTTCTAAAGCAATATAATAAAGTAATGGTTTGATAGTAGAACCAACCTGACGTGAAGCTTGGGTTGCACGATTGAATTGTGAAGTCGCATAATCTTTACCACCCACCAATGCTAAGACTTCAGATGTCTGACTATCTAATATGAGACTAGAGACTTCTAATTCCTCTCGATCTTTCATTTGTTCGGTAATGGTTTGATTAAGCTGATCTTGAATTTGGGGATTTAAACTTGTCTGTATATTTAAACCTTGATTGACATATTCTTCTTTATAAAAGCCAAGCTCTTTTAGCTCACTTATAACCGTATCACGATAATAGGGATAAGCACATTGGATGGTAGAAGATGGATGAGGATTGAGTTTGAATTCACTTTGATAAGCCTGATTTGCCTGTTGTTGTGTAATCTGTTTTTCATGAACCATTGCATCTAAAACGATTTTCTGTCTTTGTTTAGCTGCTTTGATATCTTTAAATGGTGAATAATACTCAGGACCATTAATCACTCCAGCCAACATACTGGCTTCATTTAAATCTAAATCACGGGGTTGTTTATTAAAATAGTATAGACTGGCATTTTGAATACCATAAATACCATGTCCAAAATAAACAGTATTAATATAACCTTGTAAAATTGTATCCTTATTATAATGTGTTTCTAGACGAACAGTTAAAAAAGCTTCTTGGATTTTTCTGGACCATGTCTTATCATTATTTAAAAACATTAATCTGGCATATTGCTGGGATATTGTGCTGGCTCCTTCGACACGACCATTTTCACTGATATTGGCTTTAATAGCACGTAAAATACCAACGGGATCAAAACCACGATGTTCATAAAAACGATGATCTTCAATAGCCACAATACTCTTTAAAAAATAAGGTGAAACATCTTTGAGCTGTACATCATTACTTTGTTGTTGAGATTGATAAAAAAGTTGTTGATTTTGATCATACATTCTAATAATATGACCACCATTCAAATCAGGAGCTTCAATGATATAACTTATAGAATAAACACTTATCATAAATACAAAACCAGCAATAATGATTCTTCTTAACCATTTGATACATTTGATCATGACTTATCACCTCATTTTTTCATTTTTGCCGATATTTATGAATAATATTCATGATTCATGGAAAATATGGGAATAAGAAATAAAACGTGACTTTCTCAGTGTGGTTTTGTTATAATGTAGGCGGTGATGTCAAATGTATCAAACAAAACAAATTCATTATAAAGCAATTTTTAAGCAAGATCATGATCAGCATAAAATTGAATATAAAGCCAAAGGATTATTTCATCAAGATCAAAAAACAAGTCTTGATTTTGATACACCTGAAGGACATATTCAAATATCTTATGATGATCAGGAAGTGCATTTACAACATGGAAATTCACTTTTAAAATTTCATAAAGAAAAACCATTTTGGAATCAATATCAATTACCTTATGGTTCAGTTGCTTTAAAAACAAAGTTACTGAAATTTCAAAATAATCAAGATAGCATGAAAATGAAATATGAATTGTATGATCAGCAAGGGTTAATTTCTACAGTTTATATCATGATTACAATGAAAGCCTATTGTCTGGTGGACGAACATGAAAATATTTAAAATATTTTTAAATCGTATTTTTGTTTTTGGTTTTCTTATCTTGATTCAAATATTATGGGTATTTTTTATAGGTAGAGAATTATTGGAACATTATTCATGGATTCATTATCTGATGCGATTGATCAGTTTGATGGTTGTCTTATGGTTAGTTAATAAAGATGAAAATCCTTCTTATAAGATATCATGGATTATTGTTGTTTTATTATTCCCAATGTTTGGGGGATTATTATATTTATTGATTGGAAATAAGAAACCATCTCATAAGATACGTAGAATTTTACAGCCTGCTTTAGATGAAATCAGTCAAGTTGCGATATTAGAAGATGATGTTTCCAAAACCCTAACAGAGTCCAAACAGGATGCGCTTCATTATTTATCTGATTTGGGATATGGAACTTATCTCAGAACAAAGTGTCGCTATTATTCGTTAGGTGACTATTGTTATGGAGATTTATTGAAAGATATCAGTCAGGCTAAAAAATATATATTTATGGAATATTTTATTGTATCTGAAGGATTGATGTTTGAAAATATTTTAAAAATTCTCGCTCAAAAAGTTCAGGAAGGTGTAGAAGTTCGTTTTATTTATGATGATGTTGGCAGTATAACAACACTTCCTTATCATTTTGAAAAAAAGTTAGAACAACTGGGAATTCAATGTGTTGTCTTTAATCCTTTTATACCGCTTGTTTCTGCCAGGATGAATCATCGAGATCATCGTAAAATTTGTATTATAGATGGAAATATTGGATATAGTGGTGGTTTTAATCTGGCTGATGAATACATTAATGTGAAAGTGCGTTTTGGGCATTGGAAAGATACAGGTATTCGTTTAGAGGGACAAGGTGTCTGGAATTTAACAACCATGTTTTTATCAACATGGAATGCCTATAAACATCAAGATGATGATTATACACAGTATCAACCTCATCAATTGCCACCGATTCAGCAGGATGGATATGTAGTGGCTTATGGAGACTCACCTGTTGACCATGAAGAAACGGGTGAAAACATATATTTGAATCTTATTAATCAGGCTCAAAAAGAAATTCTTATCATGACGCCTTATTTTATTATTGATGAAACAATGATGAAAGCTTTTTTACTGGCAAGAAGAAAAGGGGTGCGTATTCAAGTCATTACTCCTGGGATTCCAGATAAAAGAAATGTGTATCATGTGACACGTTCTTATTATTACTCGTTAATGAAAGAAGGGGTTGAATTCTATGAATATAAACCTGGTTTTTTACATGCTAAAATGGTTTTATGTGATCAAAGAATAGCAACCGTTGGTACTATTAATTTTGATTATCGTAGCTTGTATTTACACTTTGAATGTAATGTGATGGTGACTCAAAAATCTGTCATTAAAGATATTTCGAAAGATTTTAAAGAAACATTAGCATTAAGTCAAAAAGTCACGCTTAAAGATAGTCGTCGTTTTAGAGGAATATATGAAGCTTTTTTAAGGTTATTTGCACCATTAATGTAGAAAAAATGTTGACTATATCGTCAAATATGATATTGTATTAAAAGTATGATAAGAAGGAGGATATTATGGCTGTTAATAAAATAGAACTTTCATTAAAGAAGGTCTTACAAAAAGCAATTATTGATTTAAAATTTGTGGAAGATTATCCCCTTGAACAGATTGTAATAGAAATTCCTAAAGATAAAGCTCATGGAGATTATTCTACAAATATGGCAATGCAATTAACAAAAGTTTTAAGAAGAAATCCAAGAGAGATTGCTAAGTCTATTATTGATGCATTAGATTTAGAAGCAGGACATATTGAACGTGTAGAAATAGCTGGGCCTGGTTTTATCAATCTCTTTTTAAAGAAAGATGCTATGACATCAGTGATTAAAGATGTTTTAGATGAACAAGATCATTATGGATATTCTGATTTTGGTCAAGGGATTAAATATAATATTGAATTCGTATCTGCTAATCCAACAGGTGATCTTCACTTAGGACATGCGAAAGGAGCTGCGGTTGGTGATAGTATTTGTCGTATTATGAAAGCTGCTGGTTATGATGTGACAAGTGAGTATTATATTAATGATGCTGGTAATCAGATTACAAATTTAGCTTTATCATTATATGCCAGATATTTACAGGCTTTTGGACAAGATGCCTCACTTCCAGAAGATGGGTATCATGGACCGGATATTATTCAAATTGCAGAAAATTTGAAAGAAGAATTTGGTGATAAATTCTTAAATATTCCTAAAGAGGAAGCCATTGCTTATTTTAGAAAAATTGGGACAGAACATGAATTACAGAAAATCAAAGATATTTTAAAGGAATTTAGAGTTCAACATGATGTCTGGTTTAGTGAAACATCATTATATGAAAATAATAAAATTGAACCCACAATTCAAAAGTTAAAAGATCAGGGATATACTTATGAAAGTGAAGGGGCTTTATGGTTTAAATCTACTGAATTTGGTGATGATAAAGACCGTGTTTTAATTAAAAGTGATGGAAGCTATACATATTTGACTCCTGATATTGCATATCATTTAAATAAGTTGGATCGAGGATATCAGTATCTTGTTGACTTGTTAGGTGCAGATCATCATGGTTACATTCAACGTATGAAAGCTGCTATACAGGCATTAGGTTATAATGCAGATCAACTCAACATTGATATTATGCAGATGGTTCGTATGGTTGAAAATGGTGAAGTTGTCAAAATGAGTAAACGTACTGGTAATGCTGTGACAATTAAAGATTTAATTGAAGATATCGGAGTTGATGCAACACGTTATTTCTTTGCATCTAAAGCAGCAAGCTCACCATTTGATTTTGATTTAGGTTTAGCTAAATCTCAGTCAAATGATAATCCTGTTTACTATGCACAATATGCTCATGCAAGAATGTGCTCGATTGAAAGACAGGCTATGCAGGCTCATATCGAAGTTGCCAATCATTATGAATTATTAGTTCATGAAAAAGAAATTGAATTGGTTAAACACATTAATGAATTTAGAGATGAAGTGATTGAAAGTGCTAAACAAAGAGCTCCTCATAAAATCGCAAATTATATTCAAAAACTTGCGCAATTATTTCATTCGTTCTATAATGATTGTTATGTAATTGATGAAAATCATCTTGATTTATCATCACAAAGATTAGCTTTAGTGAAAGCTGCTCAAATTACTTTAAAAAATGCATTAAATTTAATTGGTGTGAATGCACCAGAAAAAATGTAGGAGGATATTATGATTGATTATAGACAAAGTTCAATGGTAGATGTTGCATTTGATTTAATGACAAAGAAAAAAAAGCCAGTTGATTTTTATAAATTATGGCAGGAAGTTTCTGAAATCAAAGGATTTAATCAAGAAGATAAAGATGAAAATGAATCTTTATTTTATACAAACATTACTTTAGATGGACGTTTTATTACAGTAGGTGAGAATCGCTGGGATTTAAGAAGTCGTCATAAATTTGATGAAGTGCATATTGATATGAATGATATTTATGCTGATGATGAAGAAGATGCATCTGAAGAAGATTCTGATGATGGTTTAATTGAAGATGATTATAATTAATAAAAAAGCAAATCACATTGAAGTGATTTGTTTTTTATTAATGATGTTATTGAAATAGAGTTTTCAGGATTTTATATATTTAAAAAGAAAGTATTTTACTCAAACAGGAAAAATGATTATAATGAAAAAGGTGAACCAAAATGAAAGACATTTATTATCAAGTGACTGGACAGGGATTTCCTGTAGTATTTTTACATGGTAATGGCGAAGATCATCATATTTTTGATCAGGCAGTCAATCTCTTATCAAAACAATATCAATGTATATGTATAGATTCTCGTTATCATGGGCAAAGTGTTCATGCAGGGGAACTCTCATACCAGCAGATGTGTCAAGATGTTATGGCGGTTATGGATGAATTAAACATTGCTGCATACGATGTGATAGGATTTAGTGATGGTGGTATTGTTTCACTTATGTTAGGAATGCAGGATTCACGTTTAAAGCATATTATATCTATTGGTGCGAATACCAAACCACGCTATATCAAAAGATTTTATCGTTTGACTTTTTATTTACAAATGATATGTCTAGCTATTTTTTCTATTTATCAAAAGAAAGCCAGATTAACATTTCGATTATATAAATTAATGTTAACACAGCCTCAAATTGAGTATAAACAACTTCAACAGATTCATGTTCCTGTTTTGGTTTTAGCAGGAGAATTTGATATGATTGATGCAAAAGATACAGACCATATAGGGGAGTCATTACCTTATGGAATTGTGAAAATTATTCAACATGGCAATCATTTTTTATTAAGAGATGCATTTCAGGAAACAGTAAAAGAAATTTCTTTGTTTCTAGAAGCATGTCATCAGGAGGAGAATTATGAGTGTATGTCAAGTTCGACAATTGAAGATAGGTGAAGGAAAACCTAAAGTTTGTATTCCTGTTGTAGAAACAACAACATCTTCTATATTGAAACAGATTCAGTTTTTACAGTCCTATCTATTTGATATTATAGAATTACGTATTGATTTTTATCAGGATATTCATGACTTACAAAAAGTCCAGGATTTACTGATGCAAATTAGAAATCAAACTAAAAAACCACTGTTATTGACATATCGTTCTGCTAGAGAAGGGGGACAAATCCAATTAAGTGATGAAGCATATCTTGCACTTATCAAAACAGCATGTCAAAGTCAATGTATTGATATGATTGATGTAGAATTGATGAGTGGCAATGTATTGGTTTGTCAAATGGTTGATATAGCACATCAAAATCATGTGAAAGTTCTGATGTCATATCATGATTTTGAACAGACACCAAAGATTCAGGAAATGAAACAATATTTAGAGAATATGGAAATTCTCGGTGCAGATCTATGTAAAATAGCTGTTATGCCACATCGTTATCAAGATGTGATCGACTTATTAAATATAACAATGGAAATGTCACACAGACTTTCTCGACCTATTGTCACAATGTCTATGGGATCAATCGGGAAAATTTCAAGAATTGTCGGAGAATTAACAGGTTCTACCATGACATTTGCCAGTGTGAATCAAGCGTCTGCCCCAGGTCAAATGGCGATAGAAGATTTACAGAAACTTTTGGAGGTGATTCATCATGATTGATTTACTAAAGGCTCAAAAGGCTTTTCAAAAATATATCAGTCATTATGATTCTACAATTCCATCTATTCGTTTAAAAATCATTCATACTTATAAAGTTATGGAGTGTAGTGAATATTTGTGTCATAAGCTCCATTTGTCAAAAGAAGATAGTGATTTAGCTTCACTCATTGCTTTGCTTCATGATATTGGACGTTTTGAACAATGGATGAGATATCAAAGCTTTGCTGATCATAAAACAATTGATCATGCCTTATTTTCTAGTCAGTTGCTGTTTGATGAAGGGCTTATTAGAGAGTTTATTGAGGATGATCAATATGATGATATCATTAAGCACGCTATTGAACAGCATAATCGTTATCAGGTAGAAGATGGTTTTGATGAGAAAACATTATTATTTATTCATTTAATAAGAGATGCAGATAAATTAGATAATTTTAGAGTAAAAGAAGAAGAAAAAATAGAGAATATATTATATATATCTTTAGATGAGGTGAATCATGAGCAGATTTCTGAAAAAATTTATCAACAGTTTTCACATCAACAGTTGATTTATGCTCCTGATTGACACACACATATTGATATGTGGTTATCTTATATTGCTTTTATTTTTGATTTGTATTTTCAAGAAAGTATTCAATATATTCAAGACAACCATTGGGTTGAACGCTCATTTCAACGTTTAAATCCTGTAGATTTTAAAGTGAATAAACAATATCAAACTTTAAAGCAGATTGCTTTAGATTATATACAAAAAAGGAGTGCAGTATGAATCATAAAAAAACAAGAAAAATGGTTTATTTAGCCCTGTTAAGTGCGATTGCGATTGTTTTACATACAGTAGAAGCAGCAATTCCTGTTCCTTTGCCAGTTGGTGCAAAGCTAGGGCTAGCTAATATTATTTCTTTAGTCGTTATTCATCTTTATGGTATTAAAGAAATGTTTATTGTGAATATATTTAGAGTTCTGGTTTCTAGTTTATTAACAGGTATTTTTATGCAGAATCCATTCTTTATTAGTTGTGGTGGTGTTTTTTTTAGCAGTTTAGCTTTAGCTATTATTTATAAATTTGTAAAACTACCAATGGTTTCTACATCTATTGTGTCAGCTATCTTTCATAATATTGGACAAGTCGCTGTTGTTGCTTTTATATTTTCATTTGCGGGTATCATGGTTTATGTTTTACCATTACTTGTCACATCTATTCCAACAGGAATTTTAACAGGACTTGTTGCGATTGAGATTTTAAAACGTGTTAAAAAGGAACAATTTCAATAAAGTGAACCCAATTTGTTGGACACTTATTTAAATTTTGTTTTAAGCAGTTAATAAGGATTGATTCCTGTACTGAACAGGAGTTAATCCTTTTAATTTCTTGTACCTTGACATATATAATAATTCGATGTTATCTTGAAAATAATAAGTTGAATAATATTATAAAAATGGAATTTATCAAGGAGATGTACATGAGAGAATTATTTGATTTTATTGTTTTATTTTTCATATATATTTTTGTGTTCTATAGAAAATGGGAAGTACAAGGAAAAGATGTATTATTTATAAATACGATAATGTATATATACTTATCTTTTATATTATATCTGACTTTAATG
This sequence comes from Clostridium sp. AUH-JLR23, assembly GCF_964238065.1. NCBI lineage: Bacteria > Bacillati > Bacillota > Clostridia > Eubacteriales > Clostridiaceae > Clostridium > Clostridium sp. AUH-JLR23. The sequence continues at coordinate 108,098 of NZ_CAXSKY010000005.1, read as the reverse complement.
CCTATATTAGTATCTTTACCATTTATATTTAATCATCCTTATGAATTGATGAACTTAGTTCCGTTGGTTGATGTAACAAGTGGAAGAGGCGATTTTATCAGACAGGTAGTATTAAATATAGTTATGACCATTCCTTTTGGATTTTTATTACCATTAGTAAGAGAGAAAAAGATAAATTTATTGAACGTTATTTTTTATACTTTTCTATTAAGTTTAGGTATAGAAATCTTACAACCATTTATAAATGGTGTAAGATCATCTGATATAACTGATATAATAACAAATGTGACAGGAGGTATGATTGGATATATCTTATATTTATTATTCAAACCATTTGTAACTAAAATACTTCATTGTGTAAAAATGGGAGATGTCAATTAAATAAAAAAATATTGATATGGAATTAGTAAATTTGAAACGATTGATATGGAATCAGTCGTTTTTTATTTACAGACTTGTTATAATAGAGTGAGGAGGGTATTTATGGAAGAATATATTTTAGCAATTGATCAGGGAACGACAAGTACCAGAGCTATTTTATTTGATCAACATGGACATTTATGTCATATGCAACAAAGAGAATTTAAACAATATTTTCCTCATCCAGGATGGGTAGAACACGATGCTAAAGAGATATGGAACTCTGTAGTAGAAGTGGTTCAGGCATTGTTTACGATTGATAATATTCAGTCTTCACAGATTAAAGCTATTGGAATAACCAATCAAAGAGAAACAACGGTCGTATGGGATAAAACAACAGGAGAACCTGTTTATCATGCCATTGTCTGGCAATCACGTCAATCACAGGATATTTGTGATGAATTGATTGAAAAAGGTTATAGTCCTATGATTCAAGAAAAAACGGGATTAATTATTAATCCGTATTTTAGTGCCAGCAAAATCAAATGGATATTGGATCATATTGATTATGAACATAAGGATCAGTTATTATTTGGAACGATTGATACATGGTTGATCTGGAAATTGACTGGTGGAAAAGTACATGCGACAGATTATACCAATGCTTCAAGAACAATGTTATATAATATTCATGATTTAAAATGGGATGATGATTTATTAGCATTATTTGATATTCCTAGAAGTATGTTACCAGAAGTGAAAGAATCTTCATGTATATATGGATACAGTGATGAAACGCAAATGAGTGGATTGCATTTTAGAGCGCCTATCTGTGGAGTTGCAGGTGATCAACAGGCATCATTGTTTGGGCATACTTGTTTTCAATCAGGAGATATCAAAAATACTTATGGAACAGGATGCTTTATTTTAATGAATACTGGTCATACGCCTGTAACATCAAATAATGGTTTATTGACAACAATTGCATGGGGACTTCATGGAGAAATCACTTATGCTTTAGAAGGGTCTGTTTTCATTGGTGGAAGTGTTATGCAATGGTTAAGAGATGGTCTTCATTTAATACAAAATGTTGGAGAAACAGAAGCTATGGCTCAATCTTTAAAGAATAATGAAGGTGTGTATCTCATCCCAGCATTTGTTGGGTTAGGCACGCCCTATTGGGAAAATGATGTCAGAGGAACAATCTTTGGCTTAACACGAGGAACTTCAAGAAATCATATTGTGCGTGCAGCTTTAGAGTCTATCGCTTTTCAAAGTTGCGATGTGATCGAAGTGATGAAACAGGAAGCACATATTTCTTTAAAAAGTCTATCAGTAGATGGTGGAGCAACAAGTAATGCATTTTTAATGCAGTTTCAAAGTGATATGCTTAATATTGATATATTACAGCCACAAGTTAAAGAAACAACAGCTCTTGGAGCAGCGTATTTAGCTGGTTTAGCTATAGGTTTTTATAAAAGTCAGGATGATATCAAGAAAAATCATCAATTTGCTCAAGTATATCATCCAGTCATGAATCAACAAGAAGCTTTACAATATTATAAGCAGTGGCAAAAAGCGATTGCAGCAACATGTGTATTTAAATAGGAGGATTTTATGAAAGCAAAAAGAATTGTGGCTTTGACTTTATTAACATGTTTATTGATGGGATGTCAGCAAGCCGATGAAACAGCTAAAAACGATCAGTCAACTGTTGAATTGATTCAAACTGATGATAGCTGGGGAATTGCTTTGTCTTCGACAGATGTCAGCAATACAGGCTTAACATTGATTTGTAGCCAAAATGGTGGAGAGATCACAGGTGAACTTCAAACAGGTGAAAAATACTGGATTGAAGAAAAGGTAGATGGAAAGTGGCAGGAACTTTCAACACCAGAAAAACCTATTTGGCAAGATTTGTCTTATACCATTAAAATGCAAAACTTAACACAATGGGATATTCAATGGAGTGACCTTTATGGGACATTACCACAAGGAGAATATCGCATTGGTAAGGAAATACAGGATTTTCGTGGTGGCAGTGACTATGATGAAAAAGCTTATTATGCTGAGTTTGTGATTGAATAGAAGTTTACGCTAGATGTTAAAGAACACATTTATGACTAGAAAATGAAAAAACATGACTTCATTTCAAAGTCATGTTTTCATTTTAGCGGACACCGCCTCCGCCACCACCAGAGAAGCCACCTCCGCCTCCTGTAAATGATGATGAACCGCCACCACCACTTGCAGCTATAGAAGCATCATGTGAAGCTTTCATACTGTTGTGTGAGAACATATGAACCATATGCATTGTATAGATCGTATCTAATTGTGATTGTTCATTGAAGGTTGGACATAATCTTCCTAATTGTTCCTGAACTTTATCGGCAATCTGTAAAATAGAAGCAAAAATGAGATATTCTTCCCATAACTTGACTTCAATGACTTCTTTTTCATCAATCATGCTCATTTCCTCTAAGAAAGTTTTTAAACCTATGATATGTTCCATTTCTTCTCTAATAGATGCATCATAAGTATCAGTGCTATGTGAGAATCTGATTTTTAAAAATGATGTATATGTTGTTTCTAATGTTAATAAATGTTGTTCTCTTAGCTCATTTTCAATATATTCATCAATGCTTTCAAACCATTCATCAATTTTTTCATAATTTTCTTTGCACCACGATTCAAACTCATCTGTTTCTAAGATCTGATTAGAACCAGCTGCCTGTCTGAAAAATTGAAATAACTTTTTCTCTAATGGATGTGTAATAGGAATATCGTTATCTAAATCTATTGAATAACCATCTTTTTTAAAGAAGAGGAATTGTTTGACTTCTTCTTTTTGAAATTCAATATAGTTTTCTTTAATCCATCTTAATAGAATAGCAGCAATCAGGCCATCACGATCTTGATCGCTGATCAAACCTAATTTTTTAGCATAGTAATAGAATTGAAATAAATCTTTTTGACAAGGAATGTCTCTAAACATTGGTGGTTCATGATTTAATGGAATATGATCGTTGAATTGAAAATCAACACGACCTCTTGTATAAGCCACAATCAATACGACGACAACTGCACCAATCAATCCTATCACTGCAAAGACAATAGCGATAATCATCGCAGTATTATCTTTATACATGAAAGAGTTGTAATAATCTCCCTGATCATAAAATTCGTCTTCATATTCACTGCCATCAATCGCATCTTCTAATATCTTTTGAAAAGATTGATCATTCACATGAGCGTTTGTAAATGTTTCATTATCAATCTGCATCAATAATTGCATCTTAGCACCTTCAGGTACAGCACTTTGTGTTTCCATAATGACATCACCATGATCAAAATAGACAACACCCTGATATCCAAAGGCCCATATTTTTGCATTGCTTTTGTTGAAATCATGTGAAGATGAAACGGTAATCTTGACATGTTGAGGTTCTAACTCCATTTCTGAAAAGAAAGCATAGTTAAATCCTTGAGTATCCTGATATTGTTGAACAAAATTGGCTATATCATATTCAAATGTATAAGTTCTTCGTCCATATTCGCCAATACCAAAGCAGAGTTCATAGCGATCACCATCTTGAATCATCCCACATTTGCCATCTTTGTCTTCTTTATCAAGATCAACATCCCATTCACCAATATTTTGATAACGCTTGCCTTGATCATCAACAACATTAAAATTCGATATATGAGAATCTCCCATATTATCAAAAACTTTATAAATTTCTGTTCCCTCTTCAATATTGATATCCCAAATTTCCTGCACATGTGCACTTCCATCATTATTTAAAGTTGTATGGATAGAGATGTCATTTAAATAGGTATCAGCTCCATAAACCAAAGAAGATAACGATGGTATGAGAATGAGTAGTAAAGAAAATATCAGACATATTTTCTTTTTCATATTAAAATTTCACCTCAGGAATCTCTTTATCATTTTCATTAATTTCAAAGTAATCAAATCTTTCAAAATGAAATAGACTGGCAATTATGCTAGAAGGGAACATCTCTAACTTATTTGTATAACTATAAACGGAATCATTATAGAATTGTCTAGCAAAACTGATTTTATCTTCAGTTTGTGTCAATTCGTTTTGTAAACTGACAAAGTTTGTGTTCGCTTTTAAATCAGGATAAGCTTCACTAATAGCCATAATCTTATTTAAGGCCTGTGTCAATTCTCCCGCTGCTTCCATCTGTTCACTTGGAATAGAAGCGTTCATATATGTGTTTCTGGCTTCCATGACGCTATCCAAAGTTTCTTTTTCATGTTTAGCATAACCTTTGACAGTTTCAACTAAATTAGGAATCAAATCAGCACGTCTTTTTAAGACAACATCAATTTGTGCCCAATTTGTTTTCACTTTATTTTTTTCTCTCACTAAGGCATTATATGAGACAATCACATATAATACTAAAACAACAATGAGAATACCTACTATTATTAATATCATAATCCTTTCCTCCTATAACAACATTATATACTATTCTTTGATGAAAATTGTAAATTTTTTGTTAAATCATCAGATAAATAGAATTGTTTTATGGAATATTTATTTCAAAAAAAGTAGATAAGTGTTTGATCTTATCTACTTGGTTTTGTCCAGTTTTCTTTTTTTATACCATAAATAATACCAATAGTATCAGCTAAGAACCAGCCAATAGGAATAGCCCACCATATCGCAACAGTACCTAATATTGGAGCGAAGGCATAAGCCAAAGCGACTCTTGTTCCTAAAGAAGCAATTGTTAAAACAACAGAAATGCCAGGCTTTCCAACACCACGGTAATAGCCATAGAGTAAAAATAAGCATCCAATTCCTAAATAACACATACCTTCAATCTGTAAGTATTCAACACCTTGACGAATAATTTCAACTTCTTCAGGATGAATGAAAATCAGCATGAGTGTAGGTGCAAAAATATAGACAATTAAAGAAATGAAAATACAGAAAATACCAGAAATCAGGATAGCTGATTTAAGCCCTTTGTGGATACGTTCTGGCAGATTGGCACCTTGATTTTGAGCGATGAAGGTTGAAAAGGCATTGCCAAAATCCTGAACAGGCATATAGGCAAAAGAGTCAATCTTCACAGCTGCCGCAAAAGCAGACATAGTGATGACACCAAAACTATTGACTAATCCCTGAATCATCAAAATACCAAAGTTCATAACAGATTGCTGGATGCATGTTAATAATGAATAATCTTTAATCTTTTTGATAATGTCTTTATCAAAATAGCAGTGTTGTCGTGTTGGTAATAAATCTTTTTGTTTGATGAAAACATAAATCATAATACCAAAACCACTCACCGCTTGCGCAATAATTGTCGCAAGGGCAGCACCACTGACTCCCATATGAAAAGAGACAATGAAATAAACGTCTAAAATAATATTGATGATGGTTGCAATCGCAAGAAAATAAAGAGGCACTTTAGAATTTCCTAATGCTCTTAATAAAGAAGCAAAATAATTATAAAGAAAAGTAAAAAAGAAACCGATAAAGATGATAAATAAGTAATCATAACTTTGTTGATAGATATCTTGGGGAATATTCATAAAATGTAAAATAGGATGAATAAAAATGAGACATAATATTTCTAGAATGACTGTAAAAATCATAATGCCAATAAAAGAAATAAAAAAAGAAGTTTTCATTTTATCTATTTGTTGACCACCATAATACATTGAAAATAAGATTCCACTTCCCATACATAACCCTAGAATAACAGATGTTAAAAAGGTCATTAAAGTAAAAGAGGATCCTACAGCAGCTAAAGCATTGGAACCAAGAAATTGTCCAACAATGAAGGTATCTGCGACATTATAGAACTGTTGAAGAAGATTCCCAATAATCATCGGTATCGCAAAGAAAATTAATGATTTGGTAATAGAACCATGTGTTAACTGATTATTCATAAAAACCCCCTATAAATTATGAAGAATGAGATCAGACATTGTATGGGCATATTCTTCCATAGATTCAAAATTTTCATTTTGAAGCCATTCTCTTAATAATATCATAAAGCCACCAATGAATATATGAAGTCTTCTTTTGGTTTCTGGAGAAAGAGAAAACTCCTGTTGTAATTCTTGAATCATTGCATCTCTCATTTCATTATAAAATTCAAATGTAAAATCCTGATTAGATAAAATACAGTATGTTTCATAGTCATTCTTTAAAATATCTAAAATTTTCATTAATAATGTATTGAGCTGTTCAACTAATGTCAGCTTATGATTTTTACGTGTAAAATATAAAATCTGTTCAATGAATTCACGTTGAAAACTCTCTAGTAAATCCTTTGTATCTAAATAATGGGCATAGAATGTCCCACGACTAATATTGGCTTCATGAATAATATCAGTGACTGTCACTTTGCTGGCAGGTTTTTCTTTTAAAAGATCAATAAAAGCTTTTTTTATTAATAATTTTGAACGTGTTGCGTTACGATATTCAGTTCTCATTCAAATCCCCTCCTTCAATATTGGACAGTTTGAACCAATGTGTCTAATATTGTATAAATCATGAATATGTGTACATTGTATACATATTTTAAATCTATTATAATATATTTAAATAAGAAAAGTATATAAGAATTTCGTAATATACTCAAAAAGGAGGAGAGCTTATGATGAATTTTTATCGCTTGAACCATCGTCTACAACAGATGACTTTAAAGATTTTACAGAATCTTTGTCATCGTCATGATATTGTAATTGAAGATGGAGATTTAAAGATTATTTTACATCTCATTCAAGATAATCCTCACACAGTCTTAAATGATGAGTATACACCTATCTTATTGTCAGAAATATCTCAAAAAACAAGTCGTGAAACTTGTTTGAATTTTAAACCACTTTTAGATGAGAATTATTTACTTCAAGAGATAGAATAGCCACCAAACAGGTGGTTTTTTTATTGTTTCATCAATCATAAAATGATAGAATGTCCTGTGGGTGAGAGAATATATGAAAACAATTGCAATTGTCGCAACTGGTGGAACGATTGCTGGGAGAGGACAGATAGGAAAAGCTGTAGCCTACCATGCAGGAGAAATGGATGTTAATGAAATTATTGAATCTATTCCTATGTTAAATCAAGTTGCACATATTAAAGAATATCAATTAATGAATGTAGATAGTAATGAGATGACACCACAAAGATGGATTATGTTGTCACGTCAGATTAATGAACTGGTTGAACGTGATGATATTGATGGTATTGTGGTGACTCATGGAACAGATACTTTAGATGAAACGGCTTATTTTTTGAATTTGACATTACATACATCTAAACCAGTTGTTGTGACAGGGGCTATGCGTCCTGCCACAGCAACCAGTGCTGATGGGCCTTATAATTTATATCAGGCTGTTTGTCTGGCAGCTAATGATGAAGCCTATAATCAGGGTGTCATGGGGCTTTTTTCGAGTACGATATATTCGGGTAGAGATATCCAAAAAGTCAATAATTTTAAGGTAGATGCTTTTGAACAAAAGGCATTTGGATGTTTGGGTTATATGCAAGACCATGAAGTTCATTTCTTTTCAAAAACATTTAAAAAACATACTCTTCAATCTCTTTTTTCTAGCCAAAATTATAATGACTTACCAGCAGTAGGAATTGCTTATTTTTATGCGGGTGCAAGTCATGAAATTCTCTATTCTTTAGCTTTAAATCATCAAGGAATTATATTAACAGGATCAGGAAGTGGGAATTATAGTCAGGACTGGTTACATGCGATTGAAGATTTATCAAAACAGGGCATTATTTTTGTCCGTTGTTCAAGAGTGTCACAAGGTATTGTTTTTGATGATGAAGTGTTTGATCCTCATCATTGTTGTATACCAGGAAATACTTTAACACCACAAAAAGCCAGAGTTTTATTAATGTTGGCATTAACATATACACATGATCGTCAAAGAATTAAGGAGTTTTTTAATGAATACTAAACGCAAAGGTATTATTTTTACAATGATTGCCACTATTCTTTTTGGAGTAACACCAGCTATTGGGAAAATGACATATGCAATGGGGAATAATGGTATACAATTGGCTTTTTTAAGGCATTTATTTGTCTTGCCGTTATTTTTATTTATTGTTCTTTATCAGGGAAAATCATTACGATTGAATCGTCAGCAGCTTTTAGATGTTTTCAAAGTAGGCTTTTTTGGAAATACATTGACAATTGTCTTATTGTATTCATCTTATGAATATATAGGGGTAGGAAGTGCAACGGTTCTACACTTTTTATATCCATTGTTTGTATGCTGTATGAATTTTTTGTTTTATCAGCAAAAACTCAACAAGCAACAGATTTTATGTCTTGTTTTAGCCATCCTAGGTATTTTCTGTTTTATGGATTCATCTGCATCTTCTTTATTAGGCGCTTTATTAGCGATTTTATCAGGTGTTTTCTTTGCTTATTATATGGTGGGTATGGATCATTCTTCGATTCGTTATATGAGTCCCTATGTTTTTAATTTTTATCTGGTCGTTATGAATACGATTGTGATACTGGTTTTAGCCATGGTATTGGGACGTATTCATATCATGCCAATAGAAGCATATATTTTATCAGCTGTTGTTGCTGTGCTGACATCTTTAATTGGTGTTGTTTTACTACAAAAAGGTATTTATTGTCTAGGGGCATCTTTAACGGCTATTTTATCAACTTTAGAGCCTATCACAAGTATTGTTGTTGGTGTTTTATGGTTGAATGAAGGATTAACATTATTGAAAGTAATAGGATGTATACTTGTTTTATTATCGACTTTTATCTTAGTGAAAAGTCAAAATCAAGAAGGAGAATCTTAAATGAGAATGGATGAACTGATGAATGATTTATCTAAGCAATCATCATTTTTACTTGCTATTGATGGAATGAGTGGCAGTGGTAAAACAACTTTAGCTCAAAGTTTACAAGAAAAATGGCATGCGCATGTTTTTCATATGGATGATTTCTTTTTGCCATTAGAAATGCGTACACCACAAAGGTTACAGCAACCTGGTGGTAATGTGCATTATGAACGCTTTTTAGAAACGGTCTTAAAACCTTTATCTTTACAACAATCTGTTTTTTATCAGCCTTTTGACTGTCAGACGATGTCATTTCAAACAGTTCAGGAAATACCTTATTCACCCTTTAACATTATTGAGGGTAGCTATGCATTACATCCTTCTTTACAACGTTATTATACGCATGGAATTGTTTTAAAGATTTCGCCACTTACGCAAAAAGAACGTTTATTCAAAAGGAATCCCGAAAAAATAGATCAGTTTATTCATCGCTGGATTCCGATGGAAAATCAATATTTTGATGCTTTTGATATTTTTGAAAAGTATCCTGTATTAGAACGATGACATATTTGATCACGCTATACATATAATATATGGGTGATATAGTGATTTTAAATGAAGCAGAAGTGCAAATAGGATTATCCTTTATTTTACAGTCAGTTTTAAAAAAGTATGATGTTGTTTTACAGGAAATGAATTTGAAAATAAAAGAAGATCATCTCTTGTTGACATCAGTTGTTTTGTATAATCAATATCATGTTGATGTTTTGTGTGAGTTCAATTTGAAATATGAAAATCAGCACTTTGTATTTGAAAATATTCAAGGCAAGGTTGAATATTTATTTTTACAGTTTCCTATTATGAGTTTTCTGAAGTCTTTTTTACAAGACTCACATATCATTTGGAAAGATAACCAGATTCAATATGAGATTGATTTACCTATTGAAAGTTTAAATCTAGAAGATGGACAATTACAGATGACACTAAAAAACAATCAAAGTGTTTCACCTTGATTGTTTTTTAATACTTCATCAATTAATCCATAATCTAATGCATCATAGGCATTCATAAAATAGTCACGATCAGTATCTTTTTTAATACGACGTAAGGGTTGATTGGTCATTTGAGCTAATAAGCGATTGAGCTTTTCTTTTTGTTTTAATATATGACGGGTAGAAATTTCAATATCACTGGCTTGACCTTGTGCTCCACCTAGAGGCTGATGAATCATAATTTCACTATTTTCTAATGCATAGCGTTTTCCTTTTTTGCCAGCAGCTAATAAAAAAGCACCCATACTGGCTGAAAGACCAATACTGATGGTTGAGACATCACATTTTACAAAATTCATCGTATCGAAGATAGCTAAACCAGCGGAAACACTGCCACCTGGAGAATGAATATACATATCAATATCAGCCTGACTGTCCAATGATTCAAGATAGAGAAGCTGACTGACAATGGAGCTTGCCATCTCATCATTAATTTCACCACAGAGCATAATAATGCGATCTTCTAATAATCTTGAGAAAATATCATAAGCATATTCTTTAGAATTCTTTTTTAATATCACAGTGGGTATAAAATGCATAAGTGTACCTCCATAATTCATTATAGAGAAATTTGTGTTGGATTATTCATAGAAAATTGATTTTTTCTTGCGTTAATATTGAGTTAAGCGAAGTTAAAAAACGAGAAAAGATTTTCATTCTTGTGAAAAAAATTATATAAAGCGCACAACTTTTATTGATTTCTTTGGGTTTGTGGACTATAATATAGACATAAATTATTAGTAAGGAGGATGTCATAAAAATGGCAGTAAAAGTAGCAATTAACGGTTTTGGACGTATCGGACGTCTAGCATTTAGACAAATGTTTGGAGCTGAAGGATATGAAGTTGTTGCAATCAATGACTTAACAGATCCTAAAATGTTAGCACACTTATTAAAATATGATTCAGCTCAAGGTAAATATGCTTTAGCTGATACAGTAGAAGCTAAAGAATCTTCAATCGTAGTAGATGGAAAAGAAATCGAAATCTACAAAGAAGCAGATGCTTCTAAATTACCTTGGGGAGAATTAGGAGTAGATGTAGTATTAGAATGTACAGGTTTCTATACTTCTAAAGCTAAATCTCAAGCTCATATTGATGCAGGAGCTAAAAAAGTTGTTATTTCTGCACCAGCTGGAAATGATTTACCAACTGTTGTATTTGGTGTAAACGAAGGAACATTAACTGCTGATGATACAATTATTTCAGCTGCATCTTGTACAACTAACTGTTTAGCACCTATGGCTAACGCATTAAACAAATTAGCACCAATCAAATCTGGTATCATGTTAACAGTACATGCTTATACTGGTGACCAAATGGTATTAGATGGACCTCATAGAAAAGGTGACTTAAGAAGAGCACGTGCTGCTGCAGTTAATATCGTGCCTAACTCAACTGGAGCTGCAAAAGCTATCGGTTTAGTTATCCCTGAATTAAATGGAAAATTAATCGGTTCAGCTCAACGTGTACCTGTTCCTACAGGATCTACAACTATCTTAACTTCAGTTGTTGAAGGTGAAGTTACTGTAGAACAAGTTAACGAAGCTATGAAAGCAGCTGTAACTCCATCATTTGGATACACTGAAGAACAATTAGTATCTTCAGATATTATTGGAATGACTTATGGTTCATTATTTGATGCAACTCAAACTATGGTTAAAGCATTAGATAACGGAACTACTGAAGTTCAAACTGTTGCTTGGTATGACAACGAAAATTCTTATACTTCTAACATGGTTAGAACTATTAAATATTTCGCTGAATTAACTAAATAATTTAGAAACTTCTTGGGAGTACATTGTATTCCCAAGATTTTTTATATAGAAAATGAAATATGTTTTTTTAAATAAGAAATATAATCTTTAGCATAATGCGTGATTGGAATGTTTTTGTGAGTGATGTAACCTATTTTCATATATTCGTCAATATCTAAAGGTTTTGAAATAATGTTTTCACCATTTAATTCATGGTCAATAATTCCAGAACTCACTGTGTAGCCATTTAAACCAATCACAAGATTGAAAAGTGTTGCACGATCTGTTACTTTGATGTTTTTCTTTCTATCTAATGTACTTAATATTTCTTCGGAAAAATAAAATGAGTTATATTCGCCTTGTTCGAAAGATAGATACGGATATGAATCTAAATCATCCAATGTAAGTATCTTTTTATTTGATAAAGGATGTTTAGAAGAAATAAAAACATGAGGTTTTGTGCAAAGCATTTCTGTAAAGCATAAGTTATTTCTATGTAATAAATGGGATATAACTTTTTCATTTTCTTTGCATAAGTATAAGATTCCAATCTCGCTTTTGAGGTGAGCAATATCTTCGATAATTTCATGTGTCTGTGTTTCTCTAAGTGTAAAATCATATTGTTTTTCGCCATATTGGTTTATAAAATCAACAAAGGCATTGACCGCAAATGAGTAGTGCTGACATGATACAGAAAATTGCGGATGATGTTCTTTTTTGTTCAAAAACTTTTCTTCTAATAATGCAGCTTGTTCTATAACTTGTCTGGCATAAGCTAAAAAAATCTCCCCATCACGTGAAACGATAATACCTTTATTTGTTCTATGGAAAATTGTAATATTCATTTCTTTTTCCAGTTCTTTGATGGCGTTCGTTAGACTTGGTTGAGAGATGAACAAAGCTTTTGCTGCTTCATTAATTGATCTTTTTTTTGCGACCATTGTGACATATTTGAGTTGTTGTAATGTCATAAGAATTCCTCCTGTGCATTTATGTTTGTTATAGTTTTAAACTATAACAAACATTATTTTTCTATATTATACAATAGATCTTCCATTGTTTATAATAGAAAAAAGAAAGAGGGTAAATTGTATGATAAAATGGAAATATGATATTGTGGGTTCGTTTTTAAGACCACAGGAAATTAAAGAAGCACGTCAACAGTATGCAGAAGGTAAAATACAGTTAGAACAATTAAGAAAGATTGAAAATGAGGAAATTGCTAAACTTGTAGAAAAAGAAGTACAGCATGGTTTGAAAGTTGTAACTGATGGTGAGTTTCGACGTCGCTGGTGGCATCTTGATTGGTTGAAGGAATTTGATGGTTTTACAACTCGTCATTTACAAAAAGAACGTAATGGAAGTGTTCATCACATTGAATTAGGGATGGTTGAAGGAAAAATCAGTTATGATTGTCAACGTCAACATGCAGAGATTGAAGCATGGGATTATTTATATCAATTGGCTCAAAAATATCCTGGGATTACAGCTAAAAAATGTATATCAGGTCCTAATATGATTCTTGTTGACCATTTTTTACAATTAGGGATAAAGGAGACGCCATATTATGGTCATGATATGGAAGCGATTATTAATGATATTGCTGTTGCATATCAGAATGCTATTTTAGATTTATATAATCATGGATGTCGTTATTTACAAATTGATGATACATCATGGACATATATGATTGATGAAGCATTCCTTAAAAAGGTTAATGATTTAGGATATAAAAAGGCTGAGATTTTAGAGTGGTTTAGAATAGTTTCTACAAAAGCGTTAGAAAATAAACCACATGATATGGTTATTGCTAATCATTTTTGTAAAGGAAATTTCAAAGGATATCCTTTATTTTCAGGATTTTATGATACAGTAGCGCCTATTATATGTCAAATTCCATATGATGCTTTTTTTGTAGAGTATGATGATGAAAGATCTGGAAGTTTTGAACCATGGGCAAGATTAAAAGGAACAGATGTGACTTTTGTGGCAGGATTGATTTCTACGAAGAATCCGCGTTTAGAAAGTCATGATGAAATAAAAAAACGTTATTTAGAAGCTAAGAAGATAGTAGGTCAAAATATTGCCTTATCACCTCAGTGTGGTTTTGCATCAGTTGAAGAAGGAAATTGTATTGATGAAAAGACACAATGGCAAAAGATTGATTTATTAGTTTCATGTCAAGATTTCTTATAAAGATTCAATATGATGTCATCAGGCATCATATTTTTATCATATATTTTGAAAGATAAAATGATATATAGTAAGATAATGCCTAAAGAAAAGAGGTGTTAAAACATGAATACATCTGTTTTGATTGGTATTATGATACCATTTATTGGGACAACATTAGGTGCAGCCTGTGTTTTCTTTATGAAACAAAAAATGGATAATCGTGTTCAAAAAGTTCTGCTGGGATTTGCTTCTGGAGTGATGATTGCGGCTTCAGTCTGGTCACTTTTGATTCCAGCTTTAGATATGTCAGCAAGTTTAGGAAAATTATCTTTTATACCTGCGGCAGTTGGTTTTTTATTGGGAATTTTCTTTCTATTATTTTTAGATCGTACTATTCCACATATGCATTTGGATCATCAGGTAGAAGGAAAGAAATCGCACTTGCAACGTACAACAATGTTAATTTTAGCAGTCACAATGCATAATTTTCCTGAAGGGATGGCAGTTGGAGTTGTTTTTGCAGGAGCCTTGATGGGCAATAGCGAGGTTTCTATTGCTGGGGCTATTGCCTTATCATTGGGTATTGCGATACAGAATTTTCCAGAAGGGGCTATTATTTCTATGCCATTAAAAAGTGAAGGAGTGTCTAAAGGAAAAGCTTTTTTGTATGGGATGTTATCTGGGATTGTTGAACCTATGGGTGCTATATTAACGATTGTCCTGTCACAGTTTTTTGTACCGATTTTGCCTTATCTTTTATCGTTTGCCGCTGGCGCAATGGCATATGTCGTTGTAGAAGAGCTGATTCCTGAAGGTTCGCAAGGGACACATTCAAATATTGCGACGATTGGCTTTGCGATTGGTTTTGTCATCATGATGATATTAGATGTAGCATTGGGATAGTGAAGTGTGATATAATGATATAAATTGATATGAGGTGACAAAAATGGACTTGCATGAATCAGGTGAAATGTATTTAGAAACGATATTAATCTTAAAGAATCAAAATGAATATGTTCGTTCTATTGATATTGCACATACTATGGATTTTTCTAAACCAAGTGTATCACGTGCAATTAAACTTTTAAAAGAATCTCAATTGATTGTTGTAGATGATAAGGGATATATTGATTTTACTGATGAAGGACGTCGTATTGCAGAAAAAGTGTATGGTCGTCATCAGATTTTGACAGAGTTCCTTGTTTCTATTGGTGTGAGTGCTAAACAGGCTGAAGAAGATGCTTGTCGTATTGAACATATTATTAGTGACGAAACACAACAATGTATTCAAAACTTTTTAAAGAAGCAGTCTTAGGATTGCTTTTCTTTGTTTGTAGAAAAAAAGGGTTTATGAGTTAAAAATAATTGTCATCTATGATAGAATAAAAAAACGAGGTGTATGTATGGACGATTTTCAGTTTGAATATGATCAAAAAAAGAAAACAAGATTAAAAAAAGGACCTATCTATATGATGGCTTGTATTTTATGTCTGGTGATTGGAGGTGTTGGTGGTTATTTTATTCATGACTTCCAGTCCAATCATTATGGTGATGATAGTGATGTCTATAATGAAATTGCGCAAATTATTGAAAATGATTTTTTAGATACAAGTGATAATGATACAAGTTTACAGGAACGTATGCTAAATGGAATGGTTTTAGCATTAGGAGATCCTTATTCTTCATATTTATCATTGGAACAGTCACAGGAATTAGGAACATCTATTAATGGGACTTTTGAAGGTATAGGGATTACGTATACAATGGTAGATGATGGTGCTATTGTGTTGGATGTGTATCAAAATACGCCAGCTCAAAAAGCAGGTATACAAAAAGGAGATATTATTACGCACATTGAAGGAACTTCAATCGCTGGATATACATCAGATAAAGTTAAAGAAATGATACAGGGTGAAAGTCAGAGTCAAGTTGCTTTACGTCTATTAAGAGATGGAAAAAGTCAAAATCTAACAGCAACACGTCAAAATGTGGATACATCAATTGCTTCTTCTATTATGACTGTAAACCAACAGAAAGTTGGTTATGTGAGAATTGTGACTTTTGGTGAAAATATTCATGAAGTTATTGAAACGAAGCTGCAAGATATGAAATCACAAAAAATCAACCACATTATCATTGATTTAAGGGATAATAGTGGAGGTTATTTGAATGCCGCCCAAGAGATTCTTGATTTATTTGTACCAGAAGGACAAACATTATTTTCCCTTCAGGATAAAGATGGCAAAACGGAAGAATATAAAGCAACCAGTCGGGAAAAATATGTATTTGAACATGGCTATATTTTAGTGAATCAGCAAACTGCCAGTGCTTCAGAAGTTTTAAGTGCAGGTTTGAAAGAGAATTTAGATTATCAATTGATTGGTGAAACGACTTATGGTAAAGGTGTTGCACAAACACAAGTGACTCTTTCTAATTCATCTGTATTGAAATACACTCATGAAAAATGGTTAACTCCTCATGGAACATGGATCAATGGTACAGGATTAGAACCAGATTATGTCATTGATGAAACTAATATCCATGATTTTCATGTAGGTGAAATGAAACAATCTTATCAATATGATGATGTTGATGATAATATTCAATATATGCAGGAAATGCTTCAAGAATTAGGTTATTCATTAGATCGTCAGGATGGATATTTTTCACATCAGACAACAACAGCTTTAGAAGCATTTGAAAAAGATTATGCTTTAAAACAGGATGGTATTTATTCTCAAAATGATCGTTTAATTCTTTTAAGTGCTTTAACATATCATTTGTATCAAGAAAAAGAGGATGTTTATCTACAAAAAGTGAATCAATTGATTCAATAGGGAGGTGCTAAAATGGAACAATTTAAATTAGTTTCCAAATATTCACCAATGGGTGATCAACCAGCAGCTATTCAACAGCTGGTTGATGGAATACGTGCTGGAAAAAAGGAACAGGTTTTACTGGGAGGAACGGGAACAGGAAAAACGTTTACTGTTTCTAATGTTATTGCTCAGGTAAATAAACCAACACTGGTATTAGCCCATAATAAAACTTTAGCTGGACAATTATATTCAGAATTAAAAGAATTTTTTCCTGAAAATCGTGTGGAATATTTTGTTTCTAACTTCGATTTTTATCAGCCAGAAGCTTATATTCCAAAAAGTGATACATACATAGATAAAAATGCAAAAACAAATTATGAAATAGAAATGTTGCGTTCAGCAGCCATGAATTCTTTATTAGAAAGAAGAGATACGATTGTGGTTGCATCAGTGGCTTCTATTTATGGTTTAGGAAATCCTGAACAATATAAAGAAATGATTTTCTCATTACGTGTCGGTCAGGAAATTGATCGTCGCGAACTCTTAACTTATCTTGTAGATCGTCAATACCAAAGAAATGATATCGAACAGTCAAAAGGGACATTCAGGGTACGTGGTGATGTCATTGAAATTGTACCTGGACATACAGAAAGCTGGCTGATTCGTATAGAGCTTTTTGGTGATGAAGTGGAAGGAATCAGTGAGGTAGATCCTTTGACTGGTAAAGTCTTGAGTCGTTATAAAACATATACGATTTATCCGGCTTATGGCTATGTCACAAAAAAGGAACAAATGTTACATGCCTGTGATACAATTTCCGAAGAACTTCAAGACCGTTTACAATATTTTAAGGATGCTATGAAACCACTGGAATATGAACGTCTAGATCAGCGTACACGTCATGATATTGAAATGTTAAGAGAAGTAGGGATGTGTCCAGGAATTGAAAATTATTCACGTCATATTGATGGGCGAAAAGCAGGACAACGTCCTTATACTTTAATCGATTATTTTCCAGATGACTTTTTAATGATTGTTGATGAAAGTCATGTGATGTTACCACAGGTCAGAGGTATGTTTAATGGTGATCGCAGCCGTAAAGAAACATTGGTTGAATATGGTTTCCGTTTACCAAGTGCCTTGGATAATCGACCATTGCGTTTTGAAGAGTTTGAAAAGATTATTAATCAGGTGATTTATGTTTCGGCAACGCCAGGTGACTATGAATTAGAAAAAACACATGGTGAATATGCAGAACAGATTATTCGTCCAACAGGTTTGTTGGATCCTATTATTGATGTTCGTCCAACAAAAAATCAGATTGATGATCTGATTGATGAAATTCATGAACGTATTGATAAAAAAGAGAGAGTTTTAATTACAACACTTACAAAACGTATGGCTGAAGATCTTAGTGCTTATTTAAAAGAAGTAGGGTTAAAAGTCGCTTATTTACATTCAGATACAAAAACATTAGAACGTACTGAAATTTTAAGAGATTTAAGACTTGGAAAATATGATGTACTGGTGGGAATTAACTTGTTAAGAGAAGGGTTGGATTTACCTGAAGTTTCTCTAGTTTGTATTTTAGATGCGGATAAAGAAGGGTTCTTAAGAAGTGAACGCTCATTAATTCAGACGATTGGACGTGCGGCCAGAAATGCGAATGGAAAAGTGATTATGTATGGTGATCATATAACAGAATCTATGCAAAAAGCGATTGATGAAACAAATCGTCGTCGTGAAATTCAAGAAGCCTATAATAAAGAACATCATATTATTCCACAGACTATTCATAAAGAAATTCATGATTTAATTCAAGGTAAAGAAACAATGGAAGAAGCTTCTTCATTATTACAAAAAGGTAAAAAAGCACCTCAAAAAGCAAAGAAGAAACTGATTGCAGATCTAGAAAAAGAAATGAAAGAAGCTGCGAAAGTGCTTGATTTTGAAAGAGCTATGGAATTAAGAGATATTATTATGGAACTTAAAGGTGAAAAGTAATGAAAATAGATGCTTTGGCTCAAGAGATTTTTGATGATATGATCGCTCATGGTGGAAAAGTTTATATTGTCGGTGGATCTGTTCGTGATGAAATCTTAGGACGTTATGATCAGCATGATGTAGATGTAGAAGTATATCATTTAAGTTATGAAAAACTGTGTGCTATTTTACAAAAATATGGTCATGTTCATACATTTGGAAAATCTTTTGCGATTGTTCAGTTAGAAGAGCTTCCTCATTATGACTTTGCCTTACCTCGACAGGAAACAAAAACTGGTCACAAGCATCAGGATTTTGAAGTGATGATTGATCCTGATTTACCATTAGAAAAAGCTGTTTTGAGGCGTGATCTGACAATGAATGCACTCATGTATGATTACTTAGAACAACGTGTCATTGATTTATGTGGTGGTTTATCAGATATTGATCAGCATATCATTCGTTGTGTGGATCCTGAACATTTCATGGAAGATCCTTTGCGTGTTTTAAGAGTGGCACGTTTTGTCGCCCAATTTGAATTTCAAGTTGAAGAGAAGACTTTGAATCTATGTCGTTCTATGGCACAGTCACATATGCTGGATCATTTATCATATGAAAGAATCTATCAGGAGTATTGTCAAATTCTGATGGCACCACAACCATCATTAGGATTTATGTTTTTAAAAGATATAGGAGCTTTACCACCTTATTTACAGGCTCTGACAACAACGCATCAGCGTTTAGATTTTCATCCTGAAGATGATGTTTTCACGCACACGATGCTGGTTATAGATGTAGCTAGTCATGTAAAAAAGAAAACCGATCATCCTTTATGGTTTATGTGGGCATGTTTACTTCATGATATAGGGAAACCTTTGGTAACAACCAAAGAAGGACATGCGCCTAAACATAATGAAGCAGGTGTGCAGGTGTTTCAAAATGTTCCAATCATCACATCTAAAAAAGAAAGACAATATATTTCCACAATGATTATGTATCATATGCATTTAATGAATATGTCACGTCATCATGCAAAGGATTTATCTTATTTAAGACTTTTAAAGAAGATTGATGGAAAAGTTTCTATGAATGATTTGATTTATATAAGCTGTTGTGATAAGTTAGGAAGGGGAAAAGTAGCTCAGGAACAATATGATGAGTTTTGGTTATATATTCAAGATAAGCAAAAACGTTTAGGTGTTCAAGCGCCATTGCCACTGATTCGTGGTGATGATTTATTAGCAAATGGTTTGACTTCAACACATTTATTTAAGCAGATGTTAGATGAAGCCTATGATTTGCAGTTGCAAGGTTTGAGTAAGGAAAAGATATTAAGGAGTTTGAGGAAGTATGAACAAAGATAAAATTATTATCAAAGGCGCAAGAGTTAATAATTTAAAAAATATAAATGTAGAAATTCCTCGAGATCAGCTTGTCATTATGACAGGATTATCTGGGAGTGGAAAAACATCACTGGCATTTGATACGATTTATGCGGAAGGACAAAGACGCTATGTTGAATCATTAAGTGCTTATGCCAGACAATTTCTAGGTGGTGTGGAAAAGCCTGATGTGGATAGTATTGATGGTTTATCACCGGCGATTGCGATTGATCAAAAGACAACATCAAATAATCCTCGATCAACAGTTGGAACAGTGACTGAAATTTTTGATTATTTAAGATTGTTGTATGCCAGAGTTGGACATGCCTATTGTCCAACCCATCATGTGTTGATTGAATCACAGACAATTAAACAAATGGTTGATACAATTGATCAATATGAAGATGGAACAAAATTACAGGTTCTAGCAAGAATGTGTCGTAATCAAAAAGGGACACATAAGGATTTATTTGAACAATTAGCGAAAGATGGTTTTTTACGTGTCAAAGTGGATGGTGAAATGCGTCTTTTAGATGAAGATATTGTTTTGGATAAAAATAAAAAACATAATATTGATGTTGTAGTGGATAGAATTATTAAAAAGGAAGGATATCGCTCGCGTTTAGCGGATTCTTTGGAAACAGGATTAAAATTAACAGGTGGGGAAGTTATTGTTGAAAACTTGAATGAAAAAACAGAAAAGCTTTTTTCTCAACATTTAGCTTGTCCATATTGTGGATTCAGTGTTCCTAAATTAGAACCACGTTTATTTTCTTTTAATAACCCATTGGGTGCCTGTCCAGATTGTAAAGGGATCGGTGTAAAAAATGAAGTTGATAATGATTTATTGATTCCTGACTGGTCATTAAGTATTAATCAGGGAGGAATTCGTTATTTCAAAACATCAGTAGGAACTGATCGTATTGAATGGCAGAGATTTCTTGTTTTATGTCGAGAATATCATATTGACTTGGATAAGCCACTTAAAGATTTTAGTAAGAAAGAATTAGATATTATTTTATATGGTTCTGATAAACCTATTACATATACATTACAGTCAAGTTCAGGAAATGTTTCTCAAACGACAAAACCAATCGAAGGTGTGAAAACACTGATTCAAAGACGTTATGAAGAAACAACTTCTTCATGGTCAAAAGAATGGTATGCTTCATTTATGGCTGAACATACATGTCCAACATGTCAGGGAAAAAGATTGAATGAACAAGTTTTAAGTGTACAGGTGGGTGGATTAAATATCAGTGAATTTACTGATATGTCTATTGAAAAAGCACTTGACTTTGTACAGAATTTAAAACTGAATGAAACAGAAACAAATATTGCACGTTTGATTATTAAGGAAATTAAAGATCGTTTAACATTTTTAAATGATGTAGGATTAGGTTATCTGACATTATCAAGACGTGCTGGTGGTTTATCTGGAGGAGAAGCACAACGTATCCGTTTAGCAACACAAATTGGTTCACGTTTAACAGGGGTTCTTTATGTATTAGATGAACCATCTATTGGTTTACATCAACGTGATAATGAAAAATTAATTAAAACGTTATGTAATATGCGTGATTTAGGCAATAGTGTGATTGTTGTAGAACATGATGAAGATACGATGCGTGCTTCTGATTATATTATTGATATTGGGCCAGGTGCTGGAGTTCATGGTGGTCAGGTTGTCGCAGCAGGAACACCTGAAGAAGTCATGAAGAATCCCCATTCTATCACTGGAAAATATCTTTCAGGAGAATATAAGATTCCAGTTCCATCAAAGCGACGCAAAGGGAATGGATTATATATTGAAGTAAAAGGTGCTAAGGAAAATAACTTAAAAAATATTAATGTGAAATTTCCACTTGGAAAATTTATCTGTGTGACAGGTGTATCAGGAAGTGGAAAATCAACATTGGTGAATGAAATTTTATGTAAAGCCATGCGTGCAAAACTTTATCATTCTAAAGAAAAACCAGGAAAACATAAAGAAATTCTTGGTTTAGAAAATGTAGATAAAGTTATTGAAGTCTCACAAGATCCGATTGGACGTACACCACGTTCTAATCCTGTGACTTATACAGGTGTCTTTGATGATATTCGTGAATTGTTTGCGAAAACACCTGAAGCAAAAATGCGTGGATATGATAAAGGACGTTTTTCATTTAATGTCAAGGGTGGACGTTGTGAAGCGTGTCAAGGTGATGGAGTCAAACGTATCAGTATGCATTTTTTACCTGATGTTTATGTACCTTGTGAAGAATGTGGTGGTAAACGCTACAATGAAGAAACATTACAGGTGACTTATAAAGATAAGACTATCTATGATGTCTTAGAGATGACTATTGAAGATTCTTTAACATTCTTTGATAATTTACCACGTATTCGTTCTAAGCTTCAAACGATTTATGATGTAGGACTTGGTTATATAAAACTTGGTCAAAGCGCCACAACATTATCTGGTGGAGAAGCGCAGCGTGTGAAGCTTGC
The DNA here is from genome assembly GCF_964238065.1 of Clostridium sp. AUH-JLR23. NCBI lineage: Bacteria > Bacillati > Bacillota > Clostridia > Eubacteriales > Clostridiaceae > Clostridium > Clostridium sp. AUH-JLR23. The sequence goes on along the minus strand of NZ_CAXSKY010000005.1, from coordinate 85,265 downwards.
CAGTGAATTACAAAAGAAAGCAACAGGAAAAACAGTATATATTTTAGATGAACCAACAACTGGTTTACATAGTCATGATGTAGCACGTCTGATTGAAGTTTTAAATCGTATTGTTGAACAGGGTGATACTGTGATTGTGATTGAACATAATCTTGATGTGATTAAAGTTGCTGATCACATTATTGATTTAGGATTGGAAGGTGGCGACAATGGTGGTACAATTGTAGTATCAGGAACGCCAGAAAAAGTCGCAGCATGTCAAAAAAGTCATACAGGACGTTTCTTGAAAATGGTCTTAGAGTAGGAGGAAATACATGGGAAAGTCAGTGAAAATCAAAGATTTATTGAAACCAGCTTTATTTCATCAGATATCAGGTGATGAATCAGCTTTGGAAAGAGAAGTCTTTGTGCCAGAAATGAATCGACCAGGATTTGAATTGGCAGGATTTTTTAAACATACAGATTTTAGAAGAATTATATTATTTGGAGAAAAAGAAATTTCTTTCGTTAAAGAAATGAGCAAAGAATCACAACTTGCATGTTTTTCTAAATTAGCCAATGATGAAACACCTTGTATTATTATTGCGAAAGGATATTCATGTCCAGAAATTTTGAAAAATATTGCAATCAAGAGAAATTTTCCAATTTTTGAAACAACACAGGCAACAGGTCGTGTTTCCATAGATTTAACTGGAACACTTGATGAAGCTTTAGCTGCTGAAACATTGATGCATGGTGTTTTCTTAAATATTTATGGTAAAGGTGTTGTGATTCGTGGTGATAGTGGTATTGGAAAATCAGAGATTGCATTAGAGTTAATTAAACGTGGACATTTTTTGATTGCTGATGATGCTATTGAACTTTATCATATTGGTCAGGGAATTGTAGGTCGTGCTCCTGAAGTTTTACGCAATTTATTAGAAATCAGAGGTATCGGGGTTATTGATGTTTCTAAGATGTTTGGGGTCGCCTCAGTATTACCAAAAGATCATGTTGATTTAATTATTCAGTTGGAACGTTGGCTTCCATCACGTGAATATACAAGAATTGGTATGGAAGAAGATGACGTTATGGAAGAAATCTTGGGTATCCAAATTCCTAAGATTGTCGTGCCTGTAACTGGTGGAAGAAGTATGTCTGCTATTATAGAAGCAGCTGTGATGAATATGCAACTTAAAGATTCTGGATTTGATTCAAGCAAGGAATTTGTCAATCGTATTCTTGACAATATTAAGAGTAAATCATCATGACATTCTTTGAAGATTTTTCAACTTTTGTCACTATTGGAGCAATCCATATTCAGTGGTATGCGGTTTGTATTCTCACAGGTGCATGTATTGCATATTTTTTAGGGCAATACCGTTTTAAACAATTAGGGTATTCTAAAGATATTTTATCTGATTATTTCTTTGCAGTCTTATTGATTGGAATTGTCGGTGCTAGAATCTGGTATGTTATTTTTACCTTTGATGAAATGTATGCTTCTCAACCATTAGAGATTTTTGCTATATGGCATGGCGGTTTAGCTATTCAAGGTGGAATCTTTGCAGGACTGATTTATAGTTATTATTTCTTTAAAAAGCATGATATTTCATTTTTACTGGCTGGTGATGCCATTATGCCTGGCGTATTGATTGCCCAGGCGCTTGGAAGATGGGGAAACTTTTTCAATCATGAAGCATATGGAGGAGAAGTCAGTTTGTCATTTTTGCAGTCTTTGCATCTTCCACAATTTATTATTGATAATATGTATATGAATGGGGTATATCATCATCCTACATTTTTATATGAATCAATGGGAAATATAATGGCTTTTTTGCTTATTGTGTTTGTGATTAGAAGATTTCAAAAACACCAGGGTGTTCAATTCTTTAGTTATTTCCTATTCTATGGTTTAGTGCGTTTCCCAGTTGAAGGATTACGTACAGATAGTCTTATGTTTGGACCAATTCGTATGGCTCAATTGATTTCAATTGCTTTTATTATAGTTGGTCTTATTGGAATCATTTATGTTCATTTAAAAGGAAAAGAAGTCCATTACATTGATATGAGTTAAATGTGGTATATAGCCACATTTTTTTCTTATGTGTTTTGTTCATGAATATTTCATATAAGGAGCGTATAATGAAAATATGAGGTGATTTTATGCATAACTCTGCAAAGAAAATTATTAAACAATATCATGATAATCAGGACATTTATCGTTCTTTGAAACATGATATTGAAGATATTTTTACACGTATTATTGATACCCATCATTTTCGTATTTCTAATATGGCGATTAGGATTAAAAGCGAAGGCGCATTAATGAAAAAAATCACATATAAGAATAAATATACGGACATTCATCAAATTACAGATGTTGTGGCTTGTCGTATTATTACTTTATTTGAAAATGATGTTGATCGTATTTATGATTGTGTAAAAGAAAATTTTGATATTGTAGAATATAATGATAAAAGAAAGAAAAATTATGATGATCGTATTGATTTTGGTTATAATTCTTTGCATCTGTTAATTAAATTTAATGATGAAAGATGTCAATTGATTGAGTATTCTGCGTATAAAGATATTATTTTTGAATTACAGATTCGTACGACATTACAACATTCATGGGCAGAAATAGAACATGGGCTAGGATACAAATCACAGTATGAAATTCCTAAGGATATTCGTAGACGATTAACACGTCTTTCAGCATCATTAGAATTGTTAGATGAAGAATTTGTACAGATTGCAAGGGAAGTCGATGAATATAATAAGGGTATTGTGCATATTGAAAAAGTTTTAAAAACAGATATCAATGCCAATTCATTGGCACAATATGTCAATACATCACCACGCATTAATAATATTTTAGAAAAATTGCATACAGAATTTCAATTTCAGTTTGAAAGAGATTCAGAACTGATTTCACAATCTCGACTGGTTCAAAGATTCCATTATATGGGGTATACGTATATTAATGAATTGGATGATTTTGTAGAAAATCATATGAAAGAGATTGAATGGATTTCACGTGAACGTATTGAAAACAATAAAGAAAATCAAAAGATTAATATTTATAATGTTTTGGTTTGGATTTCACTTGTTATGTTAGCAAATGAAGGATCAGCAGATCCAGAAGATATCTTTACCAAAGAAAGTATTGAACGATTACAGACGTTAAAAGGAATTATTGAAGGAAAACAGACGACTGTATCTTAAAAAAATCAGCAGGAATTCATATTTTTTTGTGAAAAAATGTGAAAAAAGTTGACAAGACATGAAAAAGAGTATAGCATAAAGAACGTAAAATAAAAGAATTAGAGGCAGCAGTGTATCAGAGTACCATTTGGAGTTGGCAAACGAAGAAGAATGGGAAAGGTAATCATTGCCGAAAGATAGATATTGGCAAATCTCTATCTTGGGGTTATGGGAAATACTCATAACACTCCTTCATGAAAATGAAGAGGCGCTATTAATATGGTCATTAAAGTCGTGTTAATAGCACGGCTTTTATTTTATGTGTATATAGAAAGAGAGGGTTTATATGAAAAAATTAGGAAAAGTTTTAGTGGCAATGGCAATGGCAATGACTTTATTTGGATGTGGCGGTGGTGAACAGGCATCAGCCAATAAAGATCAGTTTGTTGTGGGAATGGAATGTTCTTATGCACCATTTAACTGGCAGACAAGTCAGGAAAGTGATACAACAGTATCATTAGGTAATGCTGGATATGCAGATGGATATGATGTACAGATTGCCAAGAGAATTGCGGATGATTTAGGAAAAGAACTTGTGATTAAGAAAATATCATGGGATGGATTAACAGTGGCTTTGGAATCTGGTGAAATTGATGCCATTATTGCTGGAATGACAGCGAATGAAACAAGAGAAGAAGGTATTGATTTTACAACACCATATTACGATAGCGAAGGTATGATTATGATTGTACGTAAAGATGGTGAAGAAGCGAAGTTTACAGATATTCAACAATTTAGTGGTAAAAATGTTGTTGGGCAAAAAGGAACAAACTATGATGATGTCATTGATCAGATCAAAGGTGTTCATCATGCTACAGCAAAAGCCACTTATCCTGAAATGGTTGTTGCTTTACAACAGGGAGATGTTGATGGAATCACTGCAGAAATGGCTGTTGCTGAAGGTGTTGTTGCAGCCAATAAAGATTTAACAATTGTACATTTTGATGAAGGAAAAGGTTTTGAGTGCGATACAACAGTATCTATTGGTTTAAAAGAAGGAACAAGAGACAGTGAATTCTTTAAACAGGTACAGGCATCTTTAGATAAGATTACGGTAGATGAAAGAAAGCAACTAATGACTGAAGCTGTTGATAGACAGCCAGCAGGAGAATAATTTATGAGTATTGATTTTGCAAAAGCATGGGAAATATTTGTTGAAAATATGTCTCTGTTCAGTTACGGTATTCAAATTACTTTATTATATGCTGTTGTAGGAACTGTTTGTGGTTTTCTTATAGGGTTAGTTGTAGGGGGTATAAGAGCTATTGAAATCAATGATTATGATTCATCAGTCAGTCGTCTATTCAAACGCTTAGGAAAATGGATTACAGGTTTTTATATCTGGGTATTTAGAGGAACACCTATGATGGTACAGGCTATGTTTTTATATTATTTATTAAAGCCTGCTTTCAATTGGACTCCTTTAGTTGCTGGATTGTTTATTATTTCTATTAATACAGGAGCATATATGGCTGAAATCATTCGTGCAGGTATTCAATCTGTTGATGCAGGACAGAGTGAAGCTGCAAAGAGTTTAGGAATGACAACAAGTCAGACACTTATATCAGTGATTTTTCCACAAGCTATTAAAAATACATTTCCATCAATTGGGAACCAGTTGATTGTTAATATCAAAGACAGTTCTATGCTGAATGTTATTTCTGTAACAGAATTATATTTTCAGACGACATCTGTGGCAGGATCAAATATGAAATATATTGAATGTTTCTTGGTTGCTGCAATCATTTATTTATTTTTAACAACGATCAGTACCTTTATTTTAAATTATATCGAAAAAAGATTGAATTCTGAAAAACAAAGCAAGGACTTTTGCAGTTAGGAGATATTATGGATACAATTATTCAAGTACAACATTTAAAGAAAAGATTTAAACAATTAGAAGTTTTGCATGATATCAATTTTGATATACATAAAGGTGAAGTTGTGACAATTATTGGTTCAAGTGGAAGTGGAAAATCAACATTATTACGTTGTATTAACTTATTAGAAAGATTGGATGATGGACATATTTTATATCATGACCAGGATATTTTAGATCGTCACTTCAATGTGAATCAATATCGTTCTAAAGTTGGTATGGTGTTTCAGGGATTTAATCTATTCAACAATTTAACAGTATTAGAAAACTGTATGATTGGACAAATCAAGGTTTTAAAAAGAAATAAAGAAGAAGCAAAACAAATGGCTTTCAAATATTTAGAAAAAGTGGGTATGAGTGCTTTTGCAAATAAAAGCAGTGTACAATTATCAGGTGGGCAAAAACAAAGGGTTGCTATCGCAAGAGCATTATGTATGAGTCCTGAAGTTTTGCTTTTTGATGAACCAACAAGTGCATTAGATCCAGAAATGGTTGGCGATGTTTTGAATATTATGAAAGAACTCGCTGATGAAGGTTTGACAATGATTGTTGTCACTCATGAAATGGAATTTGCGAAAGATGTATCAACACGTGTTGTTTTCATGGATCAGGGTGTGATTGCAGAAGAAGGGACACCTGAACAAATCTTCGAACATCCTCAAGAAGAACGTACACGAACATTTTTAAAACGTTATTTAAAAGCAAATGGATAAAGTATCAGAAATGATACTTTTTTTGTTGACATTGACCTAAGGGGATAGTTTATGATGAAAATGGGAGATGAAATGAGATATGAAAATACAGGAAGTTTGCAGTCAATGTCATGTGACAAAAAAAGCCATTTATTATTATGAAAAACAACAGTTACTTCATGTTTATAAAAATCAAAATGGATATCGTGAGTTCAGTGACGAAGATGTTCAAAGATTAAAGGAAATTATGTTGTATCGTAGCTGGTCTATCTCTATTGCAGATATTCGCTGTTTATTGGATTTAGATGCCAATCAGAAAAAAGAATATCTTCAACAGATTTATACACAAAGACAAAAAGAACTTTCTTATCAACAAGAAAGTTTAAAACAGTTATATCATTTTATTGAAAGTGACAACATAGAAGATTCTTTTTCATTGGATGATATATGTCAAATCATGTCTGACAATATTCCTCAGCCATTCTTTGATATGTTCTATGAGCATTTTCTACCTTATCTTCATATTCATATTCGTACACAAAAACAACAGAATGCTTATGATCGTATTATTGATTTTTGGGATCATTTTCATATCAAAATTCCATGGACGTATCGCTTTTTGATGTGGATTTCTAAAACAAATCAAAAGCAGCTCAAACAAGTATGGCATGATGTCAATGTATATAAAAATCAATTGATGAATCAAGAAGATGCATATGAATCCATTAAGCAAATGGTTATCAAAAACTATGAGTTACAACAAAAATGGTGGTATCGTATACTGAGTTATCCAAATCGTCAGATGAAGATCAGATTAAGAGATAGTGGGTATTATGATATTTTGATACCAGCCATGTGTGAACTATCGGATGAGTATCATCAATATTATCAACAACTCATGGATTTCAATCAAAGAGTTTGTCAGGAACTTCATCTTTATTATGATTCTAAGTTTCGGTTAATAAAAAAATAAAGCCGAAACTTTATTTTTTTATAAGACCATCTGCAAATGTAAGAGGTAATCCAAAAACAATACCTGTATTTGGATTATCAATGCCACCAACTGATTCATCAACTGTTTTTCTGACTAAATCTACCTGACCATCTTCTACGATAAAAAAGATAGTGCGGCTTTCAGGGCGGGGATTTTCTAAGAACAAACGTAATGATCCTAAAAGATAGCTTTCATCAGAATCATCTATTGTCTTTATCATACCAGTAGATTCAATGATTGTTCCACCACGTACCCCGGCTCTTTTTAAGTTTGCAAGCAAATCATCTAAACAGTCAAGTTTATTTAAAACAACGACAATAACTTGCATTTCTATCACCACCTATCTCTATTATATCGCTAGTTGAGATAAATATCTAGTTATTCTCATGAAATTGGTTTATAATAAACAATAAGATAAGGGGGTTTTATGATGGAATATCAATTTGCAAAACGTATGTCAAATGTAAAGGCATCTGCAATTAGAGAAATATTAAAGGCAACATCTGATCCAAAGATGATTAGTTTTGCTGGAGGAAATCCATCAGCAGAAGCATTTCCAGTTGAAGAAATTGAAAAAATATCTGCAGATATATTGACTAATGAGCCTATTAGTGTTTTACAGTATGGAATTACTGAAGGAGATCAGGAATTGATTCAGGCAGCGACACACTTTTTTAATCGTCATGAACAGGTTATGAAAGCTGATGATCAAATGATAATTACTTCTGGATCACAACAGATTATGGAATTTGTGGCTAAAATATTATGTAATGAAGGTGACGTTGTGATTTGTGAAAATCCTAGTTTTTTAGGAGCTTTAAATGCTTTTAAATCATTAGGTGCTGTTTTAAGAGGTATTGAATATAAAAATGGACAATTAGATTTAAAGTCTTTAAAACAGGCTTTACAAATGGAGCCAAAACCAAAATTTATGTATCTGATACCTAATTTTCAAAATCCAACAGGAATGACAATGTCATTGGAAGTCAGAAAAGAAATTTTAAAATTAGCTAAAGACAATGGTGTTCTTATTTTAGAAGATAATCCTTATGGAGATTTAAGATTTGAAGGTGAAGCTATTCCTTCTATAAAATCATTGGATGAAGATGGATTGGTTATTTATGCAGCAAGTCTTTCTAAAATTATTGCGCCTGGAATGCGTGTGGCTTGTTGTATAGCACCAAAAGCGATTATTCAAAAAATGACAGTTGCCAAACAGGCCAGTGATGTTCATTCTAATCTTTGGGCTCAAAAAGTTATGGCACGATATCTTCAAAATTATGATATGGATGCACATATTGAACGTATTCGAATGATTTATAAACAAAAATGTCACTTAATGCTTGATGAAATGGAAAAACATTTTCATCCGGATGTTCAATATACAATACCAACAGGTGGAATGTTTATCTGGGTGACATTGCCTGAAAGTGTTGATATGTTGACATTTGTGAAAAAAGCCTTGGAAAAGAATGTGGCAGTTGTACCAGGAAATGCATTCTTAGATGATGATACGAAAGAATGTCATAGTTTTAGAATGAATTATTCAACACCAACCAATGAAAAGATCAAAGAAGGAGTGAAGATTTTAGGTGAAATAACATATGAAATGTTATCTATTTCGTCATAATTTTTAAAGCTGTTTATATATAATGGATAAATGGGAGGAAAAATAGTATGCCGTATATAACATTTACAACAACAAAAACATTAACATTAAATCAAGAAAAAGCATTAAAAGAAAGTGCTGGTCAATTAATTTCTATTTTACCTAATAAAAAAGAAGAAAACTTAATGATTCATATTGAAGATAATCAAGTCATGTATTTTAGAGGACAGGAAATGGAATGTATGAAAATATCTTGTCAGCTTTTTCATACAACAGATTATCAATATAAAAAAGAGTTTGCTGAAAAATTATTAAAAGAAATTGAACGTATAACAAAAATACCTGTGGAACAGCAATATCTTTCCATTCAAGAGTTTGAAAATTGGGGTAAAAATGGAGAATATTTATAGAAGTCAAAATGACTTCTATTTTTTTAAAAAAAAGACTTGCATTACATGAAATGATATGATAATATATTTAGGCAATCGAAAATGCTTGAATAGCTCAGTTGGTAGAGCAATCGGCTGTTAACCGATCGGTCGTAGGTTCGAGTCCTACTTCAAGCGCCATTTTTGTGGCCTGTTGGAGAAACGGTTAACTCACATGCCTTTCACGCATGCATTCACGGGTTCGAATCCCGTACAGGTCACCATATGGAGGTTTAGCTCAGTTGGGAGAGCATCTGCCTTACAAGCAGAGGGTCAGCGGTTCGAGCCCGTTAACCTCCACCATTTTTTTATGCCGGCTTAGCTCAATTGGTAGAGCAACTGACTTGTAATCAGTAGGTTGAGGGTTCAAGTCCTTTAGCCGGCACCATGTTTTTGACCCGCTAGCTCAGTAGGTAGAGCATCTGACTTTTAATCAGAGGGTCAGGCGTTCGAGTCGCCTGCGGGTCACCATTTATATGCGGATGTGGTGAAACTGGCAGACACGCTAGACTTAGGATCTAGTGCTTCGGCGTGCAGGTTCAAGTCCTGTCATCCGCACCATACTCGCGGGTGTAGTTCAATGGTAGAACTTCAGCCTTCCAAGCTGACTACGTGGGTTCGATTCCCATCACCCGCTCCATTTTATTAATAAATCAAAAAAATGCTGAGTATATCAACTAAATATCTATTTTGGCAAACTCAATAACAGTGGTTCGACTACAAGCTATGTTGTAATCAACATAGCTTTTTTTGTGCCTAATTTCAAAAGGAGGGTTGATATATGGATGTTTTAGCTATAAAAAATTTGAAGTTGAAAGGAAGCAATGCTATAGAAATGGTAAAAAAGAATCCGAAAAGGTATGCATTATGAAAGCAATATCCATTGGATGATTTGGATAGACTACAGTCTTTTAGTAGTTTACTTATAAAGGTTTCTGATTATCCTTCTTATCATTTCAATCAAAAACAACTTAAAATGTTAAAAAAAGCTCAAAAATAACCAAGAAGATAATCTGTTTGTAGAAAAGGATGAAAGTGAAAATTTGAAACTATGATATATTATTTTTTTTGCATATGAGATATTTATAGACAGTCGTTGAAAAAAACTATAAAATAAAAGTGATCAAAGAGAATAAAATCTTGTAAATACATAAAAAATATCATTTATGTATAGATTTTTAATCAAGAGAAGGTGTAAGAAAAGATGATTACTTTTAAATTAATTCTACAATTGATTACTCATTTTTCTGTATATGTTTCTTATGGTTTTCATAAATATCCGTTGGGGTTAATATGCTGGATTGCATTCTGTTTTTGTGTACCTATTTATAGTTTTTGGAACATGAATATTGATTTAAAAAAACTAAAAAGCATTTCAAAAAAATATATTTTCTTATTGGTGCTATTATTCTTAGGGCAATTTTTTGCTTTTTTATTACTAGGATTAACCCTTTTAGCAGGAGAATTTCTCGTTATTTCAAATTCCGATTTAACGAGTCCTTATTTTTATATTGAAATATGTATAATTGCTGTAGTTTATGAATTTTTTCAGTGGAGAAGAATAAAAAAAGGTGATTTTTTGCCAGATGACAGTGATATAGATGAATACATATCTGAATTTACATTGCCTTTTAAAATGATTTTGTTAATCATTGTATCATTTATGTTTTTAGTTACCGATTTAGAAAATGTTTTACCTCATTGGGGAATGACTCTATTTGGAAATACAATTGGGCAATGGATATATAATATATTCTTTTCGCTTGCGATAAGTTATATGGTTGAAATGGTTGTAACTATTATTCAATATGTCATTATAAAAACTTTTAAACTTCCGTTTAAAATGATTCGTTCAAAACACTAGTGAAAATTTGAAGATTTAGCTTTAGTATTTTTTCAATTATAAAAGAAGAATGTAAGGAGAATATATACATGAAAAAGATAATTTTATTAGTTATAATGTCAATGTGTATCTTAACAGGATGTAATAGTAGTGATAATAATGGAAGTGATGATATTATTGGTAAATGGCAAGGAAGCGATATAGAAAGTATTGAATTCAAAGAAGATGGAACTTTTACTATGAGTGATAAAGGTACTGATACGAAAGGTACATATAAAATTGAAGAAAATCAAGTTTCTTTATCTTCTTCAGAAAATGGTGTTATATTTAATCCATCTTATTATTTTGAAATTGAAAATGATAAACTCTTGTTAAAGCGAACAGATCATGATTTTGAGTATCATTTCGCAAGAGAGAAGTAAATATAAAAAAGCGCAATGCTTATGAAAACAGTCCTCATGTGGAAATTTTTAATAATGTGATAGATGGCAAATGACTGGCTGTTCAGTAACACATAATATGGACGAAACTCCTGATGAATTTATCGGGGGATAAAAAATATAAATAGAACGAGAAAATTGATTGCGTTTGATAACTTACGATTAACTATCGTAAGTTTTTTTATAGAATAGTGCAATGATTGACAACATATACAATCCAATATACAATGAAAATGAAGATGACATCAAAGAATTATCTGCACTCAAAAATAATAAATAAGTGAGAAGGGAAGTTATGAAATCAAAATTTATCATCATTATTATTTCATTATTGGTGATTATTTGTCTAACAGGTATAAGTTTTCAATTCAACAATGATCATCATCCGACTTTTTCAGGAAAAGGAAAAGTTATATTGATAAGTGAGAAATCAGTCAACCGTGAAATGATTAATAAGATTGATCAAAAATACGAATCTATAACAATAACCGTATTGCATCCATCAAAAGTCAATTCATATCACTTTGATGATGAAGATGTTGTGGCTGTGGATAAAGAATCACTTTCACATTTAGAAACAAAACAATTCATAAAGGATTATGTTCAAGAAAATTATATTTTATTTGTTGGAAATAATGCTATTGAAAATCTTTCCAATGAATTAGATCTTGTTTTTCAAAATAATCAGCCTATTTATTCATTAAATACAGGTGAACTGATTTCAGATGAGCTTGTTGAAATGCAAGGAAGTTTTTCAGTATTCAAATATTCAGAAAATATAGATTTAAAAGATGGAATTGAAACTGTATTTTTCAATGAAGATTCCCTTTCTATAGAAAGTTATTTAATTCCTTGTTTAGATGATCTGATTGATAAAAATCAATATCATTTTAAACCTCAAGGATCTAATATGAGTAGACATTATCTATTCAATTCTGATACGAAATTACCAACAAGCACATATTTATATACAGCTCATGATTTGTATCAGGATACTAATGAAATTGATGATCAAAAAGATTATTATTTATTAAAGACAAAAGCCTGCTTTTCAAAAGATGGTCAATATTTTACGCTTTTGCAGCATTGTTCTCCTGATACAAAGACAACAATTTTAGAAAGATATCCTACTCATCTTGATAATGCAACATCATATTCTTCCTATCCATCTGATAGTGTTTTGGTTTCCTATTCAGGGCCAAAAATCAATGTATCATCAAAATTCTTAGAAGAAAATTCTAGTATGTGGACTATAGATGGACAGACATTTTTAAATGAAACAGGTTTTGATTTTGAAAATGTATTTGAATTTGCATCACTAGCTTCTGTCGAACAAGGAAGTCAGCTTGAGTGGACATATCAAGTCAAAGCGTTAGATCAAAAGTCAAATGAAACAGAATCAAATGATATATATATATTTTGATATATTTTTATGGAAGAATTCAATTTAACAAGAGATGATTTTAATCTAAAGAAAATAACAGATATGTTTTTCTTAAAATGACCATAGAAAGTGAAGATAACGTCTATAATTTTGTAATCAATATGATAAAAATGGAGGGTTAACAATGAAAAAAGTATTTGAAAATATAATCGTTAAGATTATTTTCTCTATTTTTATAGTTTTTTTGTAGGTGTTCCATTAACTCAATTTTTTGTAAGTCTAATGCTTGGAGATAACTATAATTTTGTATTGGCTTATATTTTGGCTATGCAAATTCTTATTATTTTTTTAATTATACTTTTTGATTTTATCACGATTAAAATAAATATGAATGAAATCATTAATGCATCTAAATAATACGAAAAAATGATACAAAATATTTTGTTCATTAAGTTTTATTCAGTAAAATGGGTATTTAAATAAAATAGAATGCAAAATATATATTGGAATCTTTTTATAATGGATCTTATTTTGCTTATAATGCTATTGGATAAAAAGATTGTTTGGAAAAGGGCGTAAAAATGATTCACTGATTAGTAGCACATTTATGAAAAGACGTTTCTTATTTTTGAACGATTCATAGTATTCAGCAATAAAGAAGTCAAGATATTAACAAGTCTCTATCTTTGACTTCTTTTATGTTTCATATTTATAGTTTTTTGAAAAATGAGATTCTTTATGAAGAATGGGAAACGAAATGAAGAAATAACATGATTTGTGTTATTGTTTGCTTTCTTTAGGGTAATTGATAATGATGATAAATATGAAAATGATACTAATGAGTTTTAAACCAACTGATAGACCTAATAGAAAACCATGAATAAAAGATGGTAAAGTAACAAAAGAAACAATCCAAGATATGATTTCTCCTATTATTAAACATATGAGCCCAGTTTTTAATTTTTTTAGCATAAAACTTCACTCCATTCTTAATATTTTATCTACTATGATACTAACAGAAAGAGAAGAATCAAATCTATCAAATTTATGTAAAGTTTTTATTGACAAAGAAGAATAATAGTAATATATTTATATATGAAGAAGTGTTCATATGTTCATTGAAAGGATGATGTTATGGGATTGAATCAAGAAAATTTAGAAGTTCATGAAGATATTGTCAAGCGAGTTCAAGATAAACAGCCAGATGATGAATATTTATATGAATTAGCTGATTTATTTAAAGTTTTTGGGGATACAACACGTATCAAGATTCTCTATGCATTGTTTGAAAGTGAATTATGTGTAGGAGATATCGCATTAGTTTTAGGAATGAGTCAATCAGCAGTGAGTCATCAGCTGAGGGTTCTCAAAGATAGTAAATTGATTAAATTCAGACGTGAAGGAAAGGTGATTTTCTATTCATTAGATGATGATCATGTTAGAACAATCATGTCTATGGGTATGGAACATGTAGAAGAATAAGAAAGGGGAAAAAGAAGATGAAAAAGACATATAAAGTTGATGTAGATTGTGCAAACTGTGCAGCTAAAATGGAAGAAGCTGTTAAAAAAACAGAAGGTGTGAAAGATGCAACTTTAAGTTTTATGACTTTAAAACTAAAAGTTGAATTTGAAGATGGAGTTAATATTGATGAAGTCATGCAAAAAGCTTATAAGAATTGTAAAGTCGTAGAAGATGACTGTGAAATTTATTTATAGAATAAATTCCCTTAAAAAGGGATATTTATTTAGATGATATATGAATGAGTGAACATATATTAAAATGAATGGGAGTGTTATGATGAATAAAAAACAAAAGAAAGTTCTTTATAGAATTCTGTTATCTTTAGTATTCATGATTGGAATCATGATTTTAACTTCATATGTTTCTGTGAATTTATATGTAGAAGTGGTACTTTATCTAATACCTTATCTGATTATTGGGTATGATATTTTAAGAAAAGCTATCAAAGGTATATTGAAAAGACAAGTCTTTGATGAAAACTTTTTGATGGCTGTTGCGACTGTAGGCGCTATGTGTTTAGGTGAATTCCGAGAAGGTGTCGCTGTCATGCTGTTTTATCAGATTGGGGAATTGTTTCAAAGTGTTGCAGTGGGAAAGAGTCGTCGCAATATTGCCGCATTAATGGATATTCGTCCCGATTATGCCAATATGATGATAGATGGTAAGCTTCAAAAAGTTGATCCAGATGATGTCGAAATAGGTAGTGAAATCATTGTCAATCCTGGTGAAAAAGTACCTATTGATGGTATTATTGTTGAAGGGAATACAACATTTAATACGAGTGCTTTGACAGGTGAAAGTGTACCTAGAGATGCACATTGCGGCGATGAAGTCATCAGTGGTTTTATTAATATGACTGGTGAAATTAAAGTGAAAACAACAAAGGAATTTGGTGAATCAACAGTTTCTAAAATTCTTGATTTGGTAGAAAATTCAAGTATGAAAAAGTCACGTTCAGAAAACTTTATTACTAAGTTTGCCAAATACTATACACCAGCAGTTTGTTATAGTGCATTGGCATTAGCGATTATTCCACCAGTTGTTTTGATGTTGATGGGGAAAGATGCCTCATGGGGTGATTGGATTATTCGTGCGTTAACATTCCTCGTTATCAGTTGTCCATGTGCTTTGGTTATTTCTATACCACTCAGTTTCTTTGGTGGCATTGGTTGTGCTTCAACAAAAGGAATTTTGGTGAAGGGTTCAAATTATCTCGAAGCTCTTGCCAGTGCCAAATATATTGTTTTTGACAAAACGGGAACACTGACAAAAGGGGTTTTTGAAGTAACGCATATTGATCCAACTGATAATTATGATCAACAACAGTTATTGTATTATGCGGCTCATGTGGAAATGGCTTCAAGTCATCCAATCAGTTTAAGTTTACAAAAGGCTTATGGACAATCATTGGATAGAGATGCTGTGCATAATATTGAAGAAATTGCTGGACATGGTATTCGTGGAACTGTTCATGGACATGATGTTTATGCTGGTAATGAAAAACTGATGAATAAGATAGGTGTAGATATCATGGAAAAACATCCTGAAGGAACAGTTGTGTATATGGCCATAGATAATCAATATGCAGGATGTATTGTGATTTCTGATGTGATTAAAGAAACCTCAAAAGCAGCGATTCAGTCTTTAAAATCACAAGGAATCAAAGAAACGATTATGTTAACGGGAGATACAAAACAGACTGCGACAAAGGTTGCTGAAGAGATTGGTATTGATCGTGTTTATAGTGAACTTTTACCAGCTGATAAGGTTGAAAAGGTTGAAGAAATCCTACAAAACAAAGGTGAAAAAGAAAAAGTGGCTTTTGTTGGTGATGGTATTAATGATGCGCCAGTTTTATCACGTGTCGATATTGGGATTGCGATGGGCGCTTTAGGTAGTGATGCAGCGATTGAAGCAGCTGATATTGTGTTGATGGATGATGATCCGGCTAAGATTTCATTGGCTATGAAAATCTCATTAAAAACATTAAGAATTGTCAAAGAAAATATTGTGTTTGCTTTAGCTGTTAAATTTATCTGTTTAATTTTAGGCGCTTTTGGTATAGCGAATATGTGGCTCGCTATCTTTGCGGATGTTGGTGTGATGGTCATTGCTGTCATTAATGCGACGAGAGCTTTACGAATTCGATAAAAATGGAAGATAACAGAAAGTCCATCTGTTATCTTTTTTTTTAGATTTTGAAGTGATATAATAGTGCCTTGTGAAGAAAGGGTGTATGTGATGAATTATAAATTCATAAGAAATATTATAGGAATTCTTATTGGAAATACGATATATGCTTTAGCTGTTTTATTATTTATTGTTCCTAATGGATTGATTACAGGTGGATCAACAGGATTATCCATTGGTGCACAGCATTTATTAGGAATTCCAATGACTTTATTTTTATCTATTTTTAATATTTTGATGTTTTTACTTGGGTTACTGATTTTAGGTAAAACCTTTGCCTTAACAACATTAATTAGTACTTTTTATTATCCATTGATTTTAAGTGTTTTTGAAAAAACAATAGGTTATACCCAAATGACAACTGATCCATTACTCGCTGCATTGCTTGGTGGAGTGATGATTGGTGTAGCAATTGGCCTTGTTATTAAATGTAATGCTTCCACAGGGGGAATGGATATTCCACCATTGATTATTAATAAAAAGACAGGAATACCTGTATCCGTTTCTATGTATGCTTTTGATTTCTTGATTTTATTAATGCAGGTCTTTTATACCAATCGAGAAATGGTTCTTTATGGTATTGTTTTAGTGGCGACATATACCATTGTTTTAGATAAAGTTCTGGTGGTTGGAAAAGCACAGACAGAAGTGATGATTGTGTCTAAGGAATATGAACAAATTAATGATATGATTATTCATGAACTTGATCGTGGAACAACAATGTTAAAATCTATTTCAGGTTATATGAAAAATGAATATCCTGTGATTATGACTGTGATTTCTAACCGTGAATTACCGAAATTAAATTATCTGGTTTTAAATATTGATGAACATGCTTTTATGGTTGTCAGCAAGGTGAACGAGGTGAAAGGAAGAGGATTTACCTTTAAAAAGGAATATATTGAGTCATAATAGTGAAAAAGAAAGACAGATAGGTTATAATAGAAAGGAATGTGGAGGTTATATTATGAGTAGTCAAGACTGTAATCATGATTGTCAATCATGTCAGGAAGATTGTGAAGAAAGAAGTTTTTTAGCTCCAATGAATAAAAATTCAAAAATACATAAAGTGATTGGAGTTGTCAGTGGTAAAGGTGGTGTAGGAAAATCATCTATTACGTCTTTGTTGGCTGTTTTAAAACAGCGTGAAGGATATCGCTGTGCCGTATTAGATGGTGATATTACAGGACCATCAATTGCGAAAACATTTGGTGTTGAAGGTACACAGATTTATTCTAATGGAGAAGAAATTATTCCAGCTAAATCTTTAGAAGGTATTGAAATCATGTCAACGAATCTTTTATTAGAAGATGCAGAAGAACCTGTTGTATGGAGAGGACCTATTTTAGCAGGTATGATCAAACAATTCTGGAGTGATGTCAGATGGGGCGAAGTGGATTATATGTTTGTAGATATGCCTCCAGGAACTGGAGATGTCCCTTTGACAATTTTCCAATCTTTACCTCTAGATGGTATTGTGATTGTGACAAGTCCACAGGAACTTGTCAGCATGATTGTTTCTAAAGCTGTTAATATGGCAAAGAAAATGAATGTTCCTATTTTAGGTATTGTGGAAAATATGAGTTATGTGCAATGTCCTGATTGTGGAAAGAAGATTTTTGTCTTTGGAAAAAGCCATCTTCAAGATGTGGCAGATAAATATGATTTAAAGATATTGGGGCAATTACCTTTAGATAGTGAATTAACACAACTTTCTGATATGGGAATGATTGAAAACTATTCATCTGATTGGTTGGATGAATTTGAAAAACAAGTTAAGAATTTTTAATAAAAGAAGCGAGCTGTTTATGTCAACAGCTCACTTTTACAAATTCATAAGTTTTTGATGTTTGAAAATAGCATTCATAAATTGTGGGTAGGATGGATGATTAATGATTTCAAAAATGTCATTCTGACGTGAAGTCAAACTTTTTAAAGTATCACTGAGTGTATTATAAATAAAATGATGAGGATCAATACAAGAAAATAAAATAACGATACGAACTTCTTTTTTATTCCATATGATGTTTTTATTAAGAATAATAACGGAAAGGATATCATTGTTATTAATTGGTTTATTCAATCTGATGAGTGCTATTTGATGTGGATAAATGGTCATTTGATGATATTCTGAATTCGTCATATGTATTTTGAGTGATTCCTTAATTTGTGGAAATTGTTTTTTTAGTAACTGATAGAATTCCCTAATCACTTCATTTTTACTTCTGGCAGAGACATGATCTTTATAAAGCTGAGGCAGGAAAGTCGTTTTCAGGACATCTTGATGAAATTGGTAGTAAAGGAAGTTATTGATTGAGTCCATATCATCTGACGTAATAATTGGTGATATATTGATATAAGGAATAGAGAGATTTCTATGGATAGGAACTGTTGAAATGATAAAATCATATTGTGATAGTTCTTCATCGGGCAGTTTATAATAAGATAGGGTTTTGATAATATCAATTTGATTTTCAAAATGTTGGAGAATAAGGTAAGCAGATAAATCCTGTGCACCACCACCTAAACCACATAAAAGTAAAACTTTCTTTTTTGGTATATGCTGATTAAAGATAGCATTATTAAATATAATAGCAAAGAAAGCTAATTCACTCATTGAAAGTTTTTTCTTTGTATATTTTTCAATAATAGAAGATGACATTTCTGCAAAATAGTAACCGAGTGGATAAATGGTTTTTAATTCATCGTAGAGTGGGTTTCTGACTTTTTCATCGTATTTAATTCTTAAAAGGGCATTTTCCACATAAAGATTAAAAGTATTATTAAACTTTTCATTATTAAATTGGAATAATGTCTGCTGATAGATGGTCTGAAGAATTTCATTGGTTATCATAATAACAGTAGGATTCTGATGAAATGTAAGACCCTGAGTTGAACGTTTACAAATCAGTTCGATCGCAATCCAATGAATTTCATGGATGTTAATATGATATTCGGTTTTTTCTTCAATAAATAGTGCAATATCTTTGGCGGCTTTAAATTCATCACGTGCAGCAATTGCCTCGATGTCTGGTGATTCCTGTATTGTTTTTCCTTGAAGAATACGTGAAAGACTGATGGATAAAGATAAGAGAAAATCACATAATGCAAAATCAGATATTTCAATCTGATATTTTTTGATGATTTCTAAAATACCATATTCTAGTGACGTAGCTTCTAGAATAAATGAATTCAAATAATCATAGAACATTTCTGATTGCCTTAAATTAGTAAATGCTAGGTCACAGATAGGTTTTCTTTTATTAACTTCCTGACCTAAAATCTTAATTCCATAATTAGGTTTTTGTGATAATGAAAGATGATATTTTTTCATGGCTTTGCGACAATTTTTTATATCATTGGAAATTGTTGAACGACTCACGAGGAGTTCTTCTGCTAACTGATCAATTTTGACATAATCATCAATATCAATTAGACGTTTTAAAATATAGTTTTCCCTTTCCCATGGTTGGGTTGGAAATAAAGATTCACGATGCTTTTGGGCTTCTTCAATGAAAGATTGTAAAGATTTAAGAGAAGATGAAGACTTATTTTTAATCATATATCCCTTGGATGTTTTAGAAATCAGTTCATAACCTAAATCTTTTAAAATCACTTTGATATTGGCGATTTCATCTCTGACTAAGCGTCGATTAATGCCAGTGATTGTTGCAATATCATAAGAAGAAATATAATCAGTAGATGTGACAAGTAATTTTAAAATTTCTATCTCATCTTTCTTTAATTTCATATGCACCACTCCTTAATTTCAAAATTATAACAAATCCTTTACTTTGTGTAAACGATTTCTCGCCAAAATCGTACAAAAGATTAATGATAAAAATGACGAAAAATCAGCATATTAGGCACTTTTTGTGAGAAAAGTGACATTAGTTGTGACAAATGATAATGTGGAAATTTTTTAAAGAAAAGATAAAATAATAAATGTAGAGAAAACGTTTACACGTATTTCTAAAATTTTAAAAGAAGGGAGAAAATTTTATGTCTACTGAAAAGAAGTCTTTTATGGACTCACTCATGGAGAAAGTTGACGTCATTGCTGGTCCGATGACAAAGTTTGGACAAATTCCATTTGTTCGTGCTTTGGTTAACGGGATGGTAGCAGCCATTGGGGTTACAATGGTTGGATCTATTTTCTTAGTTATCAACCTGTTTGCATCAGATGGTCAATTAACTGAAACTGCTCTATTGCCATTTTTAAGACCTTGGGCTGCTGACATTTCATTAGTTAACAGCTTATCAATGGGATTTATGGCTATCTACATTGTTATCGCATTTGGTTCTGAATATGCTGAAATCAAAGGATTTAACAAAACAACAGGTGCTGTTGGAGCATTTTTTGCCTTTATTTTATTGAACTACGATTCTGTTGGTCAATTATTTGTTGAAGGTGCTGAAACATTACCAGCTGCTTTGGAAACAACTTATTGGGGTGGTGCAGGGGTCATCACTGCAATGGTTGCTGGAGCTATTGCCATTAATATTGTTAGTATCTGTTATAAACACAATATTAAAATCACTTTACCTGATGGTGTTCCACCAGCAGTTGCAGATAGTTTCTCAGCAATTATCCCATATTTCTTTATTACAATTGTATGTTGGGGAATTAGAACTTTAGCTGGTATCAATATCCCAGAATTAGTTGGAAATGTATTATTACCAATCTTCTCTGCTGCTGATAATATTGCTGTTTATACATTACAACAATTCTTATCTGCATTATTGTGGACTTGCGGTCTTCATGGTGATAATATTACTGGTGCTGTTATTAATGCCTTTACAAATACATGGATTGCTGAAAATAATGCTGCATTCGTGGCTGGTACTGCTGTTGCTGATTTACCTTATACTTGGACACCTAACTTATGTAGATTGTCTCAATGGGTATCTTCATGCTGGCCAATCTTAGTTTACATGTATATGTCAAGCAAGAAATTGCCTCATTTAAAACCTTTGGCTACAATCTGTTTACCTCCAGCTGTCTTCTGTATTGTTGAACCAATTATGTTTGGTTTACCTGTAGTGTTAAACGCATTCTTAATTATTCCATTTGTTTTAACACATACAATTACTGCTGCATTAACATATTTCTTAACTGACATCGGATTTGTTGGTAAGATGTATATGACATTGCCTTGGGCGACGCCATCACCTATCTTAGGTTACTTAAGTAATGGTGGTTCAGTTGGTGGAATCATTGTTGTATTTATTAACTTTGCAATTGGTTTAGTTATCTTCTATCCATTCTGGAAAGCTTATGAAAAATCAGAAGTGGAAAGAATTGAAGCTGAAGCAACTGCAAGTGCAGAATAATTTTTTAGAACATGAAAAGGGCTGTTAAACCAATTTATTTACAGCCCTTCTTTTATTCAAAGGAGGAAGTATATTATGAAAACATGTCCAAATTGTTATAAAGATTTGCCAGATGATGCAGAATTTTGTACCTATTGTGGAAAACCATTAAGTGAATCAAAAATAAAGGAAAGAAAAAACGAAAAATCAAAATTAAAAAAGAATACGAGAAAGAATAATTGGGCTATGTTGGGACTTTCTCTTTTACTTTTTGGTTTGGTTGCTTTTGATTTTATTTTACCCACTATTATCGATGCTTTTGGTGGTAATACCGTTTTTCCGTTTTATATCAGTCTAATCATGTATATCATTTCTATTATATGTGGATGTTTATCTTTATATATTGATAGAAAAGATAAAAAGGCTGGATATGAACCTAATGGTAATAAAAGTTATGCTTATGTTTGTATCTTTGTCAGCTTGTTTATTGCATTAGTGAATTTAACACAAGTCATTTTGAAATAGGAGTTGAGATATCATGTATTGTAGAAAATGTGGAAAAAAAATAAGTGATCATGCACAATTTTGTGATCATTGTGGAGCAGAAGTTGTGATTGTTCCTCAACAAAGTTATGCGGATAAGTATAAAGAAAACAAGAAAAAAGCAAAATCACAGGCTAAGCAGACATCAGAGCAGCAAAAAAAGAAACAGGAAAAATATAAAGATGCAAAAAATCCATATATTGCGGCATCTTTGTTTGCTTCTATTGTTTCACTTGCTTGTGCTATTTTTCCATGGAATTTAATTGGAGAAGGTATCGGAACAAGTTTACCAATGAGAATTATTGTGGTTGTTTTTGCTTTGCTTGGTGATTATCATGCCACAAAAGCAAAACAAACCAATCGATATCTTAAAAATAGATATGGTTTTGAGATTCAAGTCAATGCAATGAAATTAGGTTATTATCTGTCTATTATTATGACAATCATGGGATTATTTGCATTGTTTATGTATGGGGCATAATATTGCCTTTTTTATTTAAACGATCAATATTAGGATAAAAAAGTCATAACTTATGACTTTTTAAACAGTGGAAGATTGAAATGGATTTTATATAATAAAGGTGGAGGTGTAAGAATGAATATTTTATTTTTTAAACCAATTCCTCGTCCTGCGATTTGGGGACATACATTGGTCAAAGATTATTTTGGATATCATGATTTCCCAGATGGTATTGGTCAATCATGGTCATTCAGTGCTCAAAAAGGCGCATCAACAATATGTCTTAGTGAGCCATTTCAAGGAAAGACATTACTTGAATTATGGAAAAATAATCAGGAACTTTTTGGTCATCCTAGAGAAGAGTTTCCAGTGATTATTTCACTGGTAGCACCAGAAGATGATTTAAGTATACAGGTTCATCCTGATGCAAAGCATGCTAAGCTCAAAGGTTTTTCAAGTGGTAAAAATGAAGCCTGGTACTTTATAGAAGCCAAAGAAGATGCTAATATTGTATATGGACATCATGCTAAAGATGAAGCTGATTTAAGACAATATATTCAAGAAGACCGTTGGAATGAATTGATTAAGCATCTGGATGTTCATCAAGATGATTTTGTTTATTTACCTGCCGGTTTATTACATGCTTTAAGAAAAGGAAGTATTGTTTATGAAATTCAACAGGCTACTGATATTACATATCGCTTTTATGATTATCATCGTCAAGATGAAAATGGTCAGGAACGCGAACTTCATTTAGAAGAGGCTATTGACTGTCTATCATATGATCCTCATGATATGGAAAATCATATAGAACCAGTCATTGAAAAGAAAGATGGTCTGACAAAAACTGTGTTTATTTCTAATGATTCTTTTACAGTCACAAGATTAGAAATTGAAGGATCAGGAAAATTGAAGGATGATAACTATCAATTAGCAACAGTAGTGAAAGGAAGCGGAAAAGCGAATGGTATTGATGTCAAATTGGGAGATAATTTCTTGATTCCAAAAGGATTAGAAGTTCAATTTGATGGAAAAATGACAATAATGATGACAACAAAGTGAGGGAAACTAATATGAGTCGATTAAAAGAAGATTTTTTATGGGGTGGAGCCCTAAGTAATGTTCAGGCTGAAGGAGGATATCTGGAAGATGGTAAAGGCCTCAATGTTTATGATACTTTAGAAGTTGTACCAGAACCAGGTATTGCACCAATGTTTTGCGATACTGCTGTCGCAACAGATCATTATCATCATTATAAGGAAGATATTGATTATATGGCAGAAATGGGATTTAAAGCTTATCGTTTTTCTGTTGTATGGTCAAGAATTCATCCCATGGGTGATGATGAAAAGCCAAATGAGGCTGGTTTAGCTTATTATGAAGATATGGTTGATTATCTTTTAGAAAAAGGCATTGAACCAGTTGTGTCTTTAGTGCATTTTGATATGCCAGATCATCTGGCTAAAGAATATAATGGTTTTTTAAATAAAAAAGTCATTGATTTTTATGAAAAACATGTTGCAAGTGTTGTAGAAAGATTAAAAGGAAAAGTCAAATATTATATCACTTATAATGAAATTAACTTGGCACCTTACCACCCAAGTTTGGTTGCAGGTGCACATAAGCCTGATGACATGAATCAGGAAGAACTGTTTGCACAATTAACAGTGAATGTTGAAGTGGCACATGCGAAAGCTGTCGAAGTTATTAAATGTATTGATCCAAAGGCTCAAGTTGGGGGAATGCTTGGACACGCTCCATTTTATCCATTGACTTGTAAGAGTGAAGATATCCTGGCTGCAGACTTTAAAAATAAAATGCACAATTATCTGCCTTTTGATATTATGACAAGTGGTGAATTGCCAGTTTATTTTTTAAATTTCATGAACCAAAGACATATTTCTGTTGATTATAGTGAAGAAGAAAGACGTATTGTCAAATCTGCTTCAACAAAGCTTGATTATTTGGCTTTCTCTTATTATCGCAGCAATGTTCAAAGTTCTTTTGAAGATATTGAAGATTTAACTGAATTAGAAAATGCGATATTATTTGATAACCGTGGATTAAAAAATCCTCATTATCAGGCTAATGAATGGGGATGGCAAATTGATAGTGAAGGATTGAGATATTCTTTAGTTGATTTTTATCATCGTTATCATAAACCATTGTTCATTGTAGAAAATGGTATAGGTATTGATGAAAAACTGGTAAATGGAAAAGTTTATGATGATGAAAGAATTTCTTATTATCAAAAACATATTACCAGCATTAAAAGAGCTGTTTTACATGATGGTGTAGATTTAATGGGATATTTAGCTTGGAGTCCAATTGACTTTTTAAGTAGTCATAAAGAGATTAGAAAAAGATATGGTTTTGTCTATGTAAATAGAGATTTTGAAGATCTTTTGGATTTAAAACGTTATCCTAAAAAATCATTCTACTGGTATCAGAAAGTGATTCAGACACAAGGTGAAGATTTAGATAATCAGGTAGATTATTAGAATGGATTTGAAACATTGAAAAATATTTTCAATGTTTCATTTTCTTGTTATAATGAAAATAGTCAAATAAATGGAGATGAATAAGATGATACTTACAAAGAAACCTTTAAAAGTTTTATTAATTGGTGGAACAGGTACAATATCTCTGCCTATATGTGAAGCATTAAGTCAAAATCAGGATATTGAATTATACGTTATGAATCGTGGACATAAGTCTTTACCTGAACACGCTCATCAGATAATCTGTGATTTTCATGATACTGCAAAAATGGAAGAAATTTTAAAAGATTATTCTTTTGATATTGTTTGTAACTTCATTATCTATAAGCCAGAAGAAGCTATTAAACAAATTCAGTTATTTAAAGGAAAGATTCAACAATATATCTTTATATCTACAGTTGTGACTTATAATCATGAAACAGCTGTGATGATTCTTGAATCACATGAACAAAATAATATCTATTCTAAATATGGAAGAGAGAAAACAAAATGTGAACAAATCTTTATGAAAGCTTATGAAGAATTTGGTTTTCCTATTACGATTGTTCGTCCTTCACAAACTTATGGATATGATCGTATTCCTTTAAGTGTCAAAGGAAAAAGCTGTTGGAGTGTGGTTGATCGTATTTTAAATGATAAGCCAGTCATTGTTCATGGTGATGGTAAGAGCACATGGCATTGTACTCATAATCAGGATTTTGCTTATAATTTTATTCAACTGATTAATAATGAAAAGACAATTGGTCAGGCTTATCATAATATTAATCCTGTTGTGGTGAACTGGGATATGATTTATCGTGATTTATATGCATTATTAAACAAAGAACCAAAAATCATTCATATTGCCAGTGATACATTAGCACTCTCTCAAACTTATGATATTGAATCATCAATTCTAGGAGATAAGCAATATTCATGTCTGTTTGATATGTCAAAAATTCAAAGAGATATCCCTGATTTTCAAAATCATATTATGATTCAGGAAGGGTTGAAGATGTATCTTGACTATATGGAACAGCATCCAGAAAAGAAAGTTAAAGATGAAACATTTGATCAATGGTGTGATCAGGTGATTGATTCTTATCAGAAATTCATACAACAAATCAAGGGTCATTTTTAGGGATTAACGCAATCCCTTTTTTATTTGGCAACTGAGACATGTTTTTGGCTATGTGAGAGAATATTTAACCTTTTTTTCATGCAATCATGTATAATCATAAGTGAAAGAGGTGAGTAGGATGGGAATCGGTATCATAGCTTTAGGGCTCTGGTTGCTTCTAGGCATTTCGTTTTCAATCAATAGCATAGAACTTTTTCCAGATGCTTTATCAATGATGATTATTATTGTGGGAATTATCATTGTTTTTAGAAGGGTGAAATTAAGAGAACTGTTGATATCTTTAGGATTATGGATAGTCAGTTTTGTAATGGAACTGTTTCAATTGTATTTTTTCAACCAGTGGATTTGGTTACTAGCATTGGCATTTGTCTATATAGGGATTGATCATATAGCTGTTGATTATCCTGCTTTAAAAAAATATAGATATAGCTATCGTATATATTTGACAGTTTATGTGATCACTTTATTGTTGGGTGAATTGATTTTGAAAACAAATGAAGCATCTTTCATGCTAATAGTTATCTTTTTCATGGTTGTTTTAGAAATACTTTTGATTATGGTTTTATATCATATGATCAAAATCAATCATTTTTTAGAAGAAGATTATATCCAAATCCATGTTCAATCTTTATCCTATTCATTTCATCAAAAAGCAATCATTATTGTTCTTTCTTTAGTGAGTCTTTTAGGTATTGTCTATATGAAAGATGGCTTTTCAAAACAGATCCAACAGGAAGTTTTATATGAAGAATCATACTATTTAAAAGTGAACGAAGAAGATTATAAAATCTTGCCTTTTGGTTATCGAAAAGAACAACAGAGCACACTGTTTTTGGGAAGAGAAAGTGTATCCTATACACTGATTGAAATCTATATTCGTCAGGACTTATTCAAAGACTTAAGTCAAGTTGAATATCAGATTTTGAATTATGATCAGGTCATTGTCTCTTCATCAGGACCGTTTCAGACTGTTGAATATGAAGAAGGAGAAACGACACCATTTCCAGGTTATGTAGGTGTTTATGTTCAAGATGATCGTTATAGTGAGATTCAAAATATTCAAGATTATACAGATGCCTTCAATTTTGTATTAAAGCTTTATAATCAAAATGGCGAGTGTTATTATCAGCAGATGTCGACTTTAGAACAAGTTTCATCTCATGTGTATCGTTATGAGGATGAAAATATCTGTATGGAAAACCTGAAATATGATATGAATGTTATCACTGATCCACCACCACAGATAACATTAAAACAGAATCAAGATCAGATAACAGATATCCTGTTTTATACAGTCAATGAAAATCAAGAAGAAAACTTGATTCTGATGTATAATAATGTTCTTGATCAAAATCGTTATGAACTTTTTTTCGATAAACGTTTTATTCATCAGCCGTTAGATCATTTATCAAAACTAAAAATAAAATATCAAGATGAAAATAATCAGGTTATTGATTCTTACATCTGTGAATTGGAGGAAGTCCTATGAAAATCATATGTACACCTGATCATCTTGATACTTTAAAATCTATGCTAAGAGAATATCAGCAGTTAGATATTGTCATTGTAGAAAAAGGTTTTGATTATGAAGGTATGTGTTATTACTTTTCTATGGAGCATATAGAAGATCTGATTTTATACTTACAGAGTTTGCATCAAAAATATGTTCTCTGTTATGCTGATGAAAAACAATACAAACTTTTACCTCAACAGATTGATTTTATTGAAGGTTATTCACAGGAAGCTTTTGTTCATAGTGAACATCTTCAATATCAGATCTATCAGAAGCTTTATGAATTAGAGGAAAAACTGAGACCTTATGGTTTTGTGAGAATTAATAAATCAACTTTGGTCAATATTCACAAGATAGAGAGTATTATACCAGAGGTTCAAAGAAGATATATTCTGACTTTAAAAAGTCAAAAAAAGCTGTTATTGACACGTTATTATGTAAAGGATTTTATGGAATCGCTAAGGAGGGATACTTTATGAAAGAGAGAATAGGCATTCATTATGGCATCAGCTTTATTTATCTGGTTATTATAAGAAATCTCTTAGGACAGGGATATCTTTATACAAACTATTCCTCTGCTTTTCAAAAGAGCCTGATTTATTGTCTGATTTTATCAGCCTGCTTAACGATTTTGTTAGAAGCCTGGCAAATGTTTAAAGAAGTTTATATACATCGTTTCAAGATTCAAAAAGTCATGGCTTTTCTATGTCTTATTGCTATGATTCTACTGGTTTATTTACATTCTTTATATTATAGTGCTATTATACTATTTCTTCTCTTTTATATATGTCGAGATGGCTGGCGCTATTATCAAATGAATAAATCATTATAAAAAAGGGCTTAGCTTAGCCCTTTTTTTGAATGTTATAAGCGTGTAGAATCTCTTTGAATCAGTTCTACAGGTAAAATATAATGTTTTTCATCGCCATCTACAGTTTCACCATTCATCAATGATAATAATAAGCCAGATGCTTTCTGCGCCAGCTGTTTAGTGTTTTGATGAATTGTGGATAAAGGTGGCTGACAGGCGTAAGAAATAGGAATATCATCAAAGCCAATCACTTTGACGTCTTCAGGAACACGAATATGATTTTCTGTTAAGGCAACTAAAACGCCATAAGCACGCCAATCATTGGTCGCAAAGACTCCATCAAATGGAATGCCTGATTGAATGAGTTTTTCAGTAGCGTGTTTGGCACCATCATAGTTGGAAGATGAAATATCTAATAAAATCTGTAATTCTTCATAAGCTGTAAGACCATAATCTTTTAAAGCCTGAAGATAACCTTCTAATCGCTGCTGATTGACTGATAAGGATTTATTACGAGAAATAATGGCAATGCGTTTACAGCCCTTTTTAATTAGTTCTTCGGTCGCTAAATAGCCACCACTATAGTGATTGGATTCTACATAATAAACGTTGTTATGATATTTAGGTTTTCTATCAATGCAGACAATAGGAATATCTCTTGTAATGATGTTGGTAGGTAATTCTTCACTCCCTGAAATACACATGATTCCATCTACGAGTTTAGAATCAAGAGATTTAAAATATGCAATTTCTTTTTCCTCTGTCTGTGAAGTATTACATATAAAAACAGAATAGTTTTTTTTAAAAAAGTATTTTTCAATTTCTAATACAAGATGGGAAAACCATTCGTTGTTGATATTGGGAACAATAATGCCCACTGTCTTTGATTTTGACATTCTAAGGCTTTTCGCAGCCATATTGGTTCTATACCCATACTGATCAATAATTTTTTGAACTTTTATTCTTGTTTCTTCAGAAAAGCGACCATTGTTATTAATAACGCGTGAAACTGTAGCCACAGAAACGTTGGCCAGTTTTGCTATTTCTTTTATTGATAAGCTCTTTTTTTTATCCATAAAATGTCAACTCCTAAATTTATTATATATTTTTTTACAACTTTTTCCTAGAAAAAACATATTTTGGGATGGAATATTCTTTAGTCATAAAATATGACAAAAATATACATAGAGGGTGTATAATGAAATCAGTATAATGAATGTAAGGAGGTAAGGTTATATGATTCAATGGGGAATATTGGGAATAGGAAATATTGCCAAACGTTTTATAAAAAGTTTAGAAATGAGTGAAAAGGGTCAGCTTTATGCAGCTGCTTCTTATACAGAAAGTAAATGTGAAGAATTTTTAAAAGAACATCCAGATGTTAAGGTTTATCATGATTATGAAGATTTATTAAATGATGATAATGTAGATGCTGTGTATCTGGCCATGAGACATATTGATCATTATCGTTGGGCCAAAAAAGCTTTACAGCATCATAAAGCTGTTCTTTGTGAAAAACCAGCAACGCTTTATAAATGGCAGATGGAGGATTTAAAACAGGAAGCAATCAAGAATCAGACGTTTTTTATGGAAGCTATGAAAACACGTTTTATTCCTTTGATTCAAGATATTAAGGAGTGTTTAGAGAACAAAGAAATTGGTGAGTTATTGAGTGTTGAAACACGATTTTGTTATGACAGGGATTATTTAGAAGGACATTATTTGTTTGACCAAGAACAAGGTGGTATTTTAAATGATGTTGGAAGTTATAATGTGGCTAGCACTTTGGATTATATTCATTCTCCGGTTGCTACAATTGATTCTCAGGTACACTTTTGTTATGGAGTGGATAGTCATGAAAAGGTGACTATTACTTTTGAAGGTGGTCAAAAAGCTATGCTGGAGATGGCTTTTGATGAAAAGAAAGATCCTATCTTAGAAATAATAGGAACTAAAGGAAAAATTTTAGCACAGCCTTTTTATCGTCCTACACAAGCCACAATTATTGATGTTACAGGAACGTCGTGTCAAATTGAAAAACCTTATATCAATGATGATTTCTTTGGTGAAATTGAAGAGGTTCATCGTTGTTTACAGGCGAAACTCATAGAAAGTCCACGTATGAGTTTGCAGGATTCTATTAATTGTATTGATTTGATTGAAAAAATTAGAAACAGTTTTCCAAAAGAATGATTTCTTCTTGAGAGGAAATCTTTTTTTTATTTATGGCACACATTGTGCCGGGAACATATATCGAAACTAGGAAAAGAGTGATTTAAAATAGAATTATCAAAAAGATAAAGGAGGAATAAATAGTGGGATTTCCTAAAAATTTTTTATGGGGTGGTTCAATCAGTGCTGCCCAAATTGAAGGTGGATGGAATGAAGGTGGAAAATCACCTGTTTCTGTAGACTACTGTACTGCAGGATCAACAACTGAACGCCGTCAGATATGGTATTTGGATGAAAATGGACAAAAAGCACATATGACTTGGGAACCAGTCGATGAGTTACCAAAGGGAGCTAAATATCAGCTTTTTGATGATTTGCATTATACAAATCATGTTGCCAGTGATTTTTATCATCATTATAAGGAAGATATTGCTTTAATGGCAGAAATGGGATATACAACATTCAACACATCTATTTCATGGGCAAGAATTTATCCATATGGTATTCAAGGCGGAGTCAATCAGGAAGGTGTTGACTTTTATCGTGATGTTTTTACAGAATGTCGTAAATATGGTATGGATCCAGTTATCACTTTATATAAGTATGATGAACCGGTTTCTTTAAATGAACAGCATGGTGGCTGGACAAATCGTGTAATGATTAATGAGTTTGTTGAATTTGCGAGAGTCTGCTTTACAGAATATAAGGATTTAGTCAACAAGTGGATGACATTTAATGAAATCAATATCATCATGCCTAGAGATGATACACCAAAAGAAAAGGCACAACGTAATCTGGTTTATTTACATAATCAATTAGTTGCTGCTGCAAAAGCAACAATTGTGGCTCATGAAATTGATCCAAATCTGAAAGTTGGGGCTATGATTTGTGGAAATATGGCATATCCTTTAACGCCAGATCCAGAAGATGCTTTTGCACAATATAAAAATTTCCAGGATTTCTTCTGTTATAGTGCTGATACGCAAGTGAGAGGAGAATATCCAAGTTTTGCTAAACGTATATGGAAAGAATGGGATGTTGAATTAGACATTACTGATGAAGATAAACGTATCTTAAAGGTAGGAAAAGCAGATTTCTTAGGATTTTCATATTATGCATCAGGCGTTGTGACAACACATGAAGCTGAACAATCCGATGTCACAGGTGGTAATGTTTTAGGTACTGTGAAAAATCCATACTTAAAGGCCAATGCCTGGGGATGGCAGATTGATCCATTAGGATTTAAACATTTCTTACATATTTTAAATGATCGTTATCAAGTGCCTTTATTTGATGTGGAAAATGGAATAGGTTTGATTGAATCAGAAGGAGAAGATGGTATCTGTCATGATGAGGCAAGAATTGATTATCATCGCCAACATATTCAACGTATGAAAGAGGCTGTTGAGGAAGGTGTCAATCTGTTTGGATATACAACTTGGGGATGCATTGATCTGGTTTCTGCTGGAACTGGACAGATGGATAAAAAATATGGATTTATATATGTTGATATGGATGATCAGGGTCATGGTGATTTACATCGTTCAAGAAAAGATTCATTCTATTGGTATCAGAAAGTTATTCGTTCAAATGGTGAAGATTTAGATTAATGAAGGAATCACTCGCGACGAGTGATTCCTTTTCTCAATAATGATATAAGGAAATGAGGAAAAATAATGAAGACATATACAAATAAAGAATTGGCAGCATATATTGATCATGCAGTGTTAGATCCGGCTATGACAATAGAGCAGTTAAAAGATAATATAATGGTCGGTGTGCGTTTGGGATGTAAAACAGTCTGTGTCAATCCTGATGCGATTGAAATTGCAAAAGTATGTATTCAGGGCAGTGAAACATTATTGTGTGTTGTGCTTGATTTTCCATTTGGTTCAAGTCAGAGTGTATCCAAAGTTGAACAGTGCCGACACATCATTCAATCAGGTGGTATTTTTGAAATAGATATGGTCGCAAATTATGGCAGAATCAAAAGTGGTGATTTTGATTATGTCAGCGAAGAAATTAGACAGATTAGTGAAATCTGTCATCAAAATCATGTGGGCTTAAAAGTTATTGTAGAAACAGATGCGCTTACCAAAGAAGAAATAGGGGAAGCGTTAGAGTGTTGTGTAAAAGGACATGCTGATTTCATTAAAACATCTACAGGTTATTTTAAGAGTTCCCATAATGTAGGCGCAACACCTGAGCTTATTCAATATCTTGTAGAAAAGGCTAATGGTAGAATCAAAGTTAAAGGTTCAGGATGTGTGCGTTCTAGAGAACGACTCATTGAATTGATTGAGTTAGGAATAGATAGAGCGGGTGTAGGATGTGGATCTACACAAAAAATATTAGCAGATTAAGAGGTTTAAGTAATGGTTAAAGCAGTGATTTTTGATATGGATGGATTGATGATTGATACTGAAGTTGTCAATTATCAGTTCTTCGGCAGATATTTTCAGACACTTGGCGTTCAGCTTTCACTTGATGATTATTGTATCTGTTTTACTGGAAAATCTATTGAACATGGGTTAGATAGTGTGAGAGAGCTCTATCATCTTGATTTTCAAAATGAAGATTACTGGGCTTATTTTCAAGATTTTCGTAAAGAATGGGAAAATCAGATTGCCCCTTTAAAACCAGGACTCAATGAGCTTTTAGAAGACTTAAAGACACAGGATATAAAATTAGCTATAGCAACTTCCAGTGATAGAGAAAGAGTTCAGCGTCTTTTTCAAAGATATTCAGTTTTAAAATATTTTGATGCTATTGTATGTGGACCAGATGTGAAAGCAGGGAAACCAGCTCCCGATATCTTTTTAAAGGCATGTGAAAAACTTTCTGTTGCGCCTATGGATGCTTTGGTATTAGAGGATAGTGAAACAGGTATTGAAGCAGCTTATCGTGCCAAGATTCCTGTGATTTGTATTCCAGATTTAAAACAGCCTGATGAAAGGCATGCACGTATGACGAGTGCTATTTTACCATCTTTAAGAGAAGTTATCGATGAGGTAAGGAGGATGAGATAATGCAAAAGAATTTTTTATGGGGAAGTTCCATCAGTGGTGGTCAATGTGAAGGTGGCTATGATTCGCGAGGTGAAACTGTTGTTGACTTGATTCCTGCTGGTAAGGATACACGTTTTCAATATTTGGATAATCCAGGAATCTATATGACAAGACCAGCTGGTTTTTATCCTTCACAAAAAGGTGTAGAATTTTATGAACATTATAAAGATGATATTGCTTTATATGCCAAAATGGGATTAAAGGCATTGCGTTTTTCAATTCTTTGGTCAAGAATCTTTCAGGATGATTCTTTAACACCTCAAGAAGAAGGATTACAGTTTTATGATCGTGTGATTGATGAATTAATCAAACATCATATTGAGCCTATTATTACAACAATTCATTTTGATATGCCAGTATGGGTTGTAGAAAAATATAATGGTTTCTATAATAAAAAAGTTGTGGAGCTTTATGAACACTATGTCAAAACAATTGTCAATCGATACCATGATCGTGTGAAATACTGGATTTCATTTTGTGAAATTAACGTCATGAATCATGCCTTATATATGGTCGCAGGAACAATTGTTCAAAAAGGACAAAATAGAGATGAAATCCTTCATCAGTGTGCCTATCATCAATTATTAGCAAATGCTATTTTAGTGAAAGTCTGCCATGAAATGGATGATTTACTTACGGTAGGATGTGAAGTGGCTGGCTCACCATGTTATCCACTGACATCCTCACCACAAGATTATCAATTGATGATGGAAGCTGATCGTAGTAACTATCGATATACAGATGTTATGGTTAAAGGACATTTTCCATATTATTTCTTAAAAGAACTCCAACAATACCATGTAGAAATGCTTGCGGAAGATATTGACATCATTCAAAAGAATACGTTAGACTTTATTGCTGTTTCATACTATAAAACAGGGGTTGCTTCAAGTGAAGGAATCACAACCAATCCACAACTGGAAACAACACCTTTTGGCTGGACGATTGATCCAGTAGGACTCAGAATTATGTTAAATCAAATGTATGAAAGATATGAAAAGCCAATCATGATTGTTGAAAATGGACTAGGAACATATGACAAGGTGGAAAACGGACAGATTCATGATGATTATAGAATTGATTATCTACAAAAACATATTGATCAGATGGAATTAGCTATGGCAGATGGTGTTGATATCATTGGATATTTAACTTGGGCAGCTATGGACGTTGTTTCAACGAGCGAAGGATATATGTCAAAGCGTTATGGATTTATTTATGTGGATAGAGAAGACGATGGTAGTGGAACATTGAAACGTATTCCCAAGGATTCTTTTTATTGGTATCAGCGTCTTATAAAAGAAAAATCGTAATCATAAAAAAGTAGAATAAAGGTCAATTCTACTTTTTTTGATGTCAAGAGAATTTTTTTATCATGGCACAATGTGTGCCATGAACATATGTGGAAACGTTTACCCAAGTCATTTAAAATATTCTTAGAAACAATAAAACATTTATGTTTTTACTATGAGGAGGGTATTATGGGAAAATTATTATGTCCGAGTATGATGTGTGCCAATTTTGGGCATTTAGAAAAAGAAGTGAAAGATTTAGAAGAAGGTGGCATTGACATTTTTCATTTAGATGTCATGGATGGAAGCTTTGTTCCTAATTTTGGAATGGGACTTCAAGATATTGAGTATATCGTCAAGACTGCGACGAAGCCATGTGATGTTCATTTGATGGTGACAAAACCATCTGATTACATTCAAAAATTTGCGGATATAGGTGTTCAGATTATTTATGTACATCCAGAAACAGATAATCATATTGCAAGAACTTTGCAGATGATTAAAGATGCAGGCGCAAAAGCAGGAATAGCAGTGAATCCTGGAACATCTTTTGAAACTGTGAAAGATACATTGAGTCTTGTTGATTATGTTCTTGTGATGACAGTCAATCCAGGTTTTGCAGGACAAAAATATTTATCTTTTGTAGATCATAAATTTGAACAATTTTGTGAGTTAAAAAATCAATACGGATATAAAGTGATGATTGATGGGGCTTGTTCTCCAGAAAGAATCGCGACTTTATCAAAAATGGGTGTTGATGGTTTTATTTTAGGAACTTCAGCCTTATTTGGTAAAGACAAAAGCTATCAGGACATTTGTCAGGAGTTAAGACAATTATAGATAGGAGGCAAAAATTATGAATATTTTATTAGTATGTGCAGCAGGAATGTCAACAAGTCTACTTGTGACACGTATGGAAGATGCTGCTAAGGGAAAGGGTTTATCAGTGCATATTGAAGCACATCCAGTTGGAGATATTGAAAAATACGGCGATCAGGCTGATATTATATTGTTGGGGCCACAAGTACGTTATCAATTAAAAAGTGTTCAAAAGAGATATGCGAATAAACCAGTAGAAGTCATTAATATGCAGGATTATGGCATGATGAATGGAGCTAAAGTTCTAGAACATGCTTTACAGGTTTTAGGAAAGTAGGGAGATTATGGCTGTAACACGTTTAATAAGCGCAACAGGTGATGATATTGAAAAGATGTCACCTATGGAACTTAAAGAATCCATTTTAAGATCAGAAGGACGTGTTGTCATGGGACAACATCTCTTATTTGCAGGAAGTGGTCTTGTCAGAGGTGTCACAAACAGTGAACTGATGTTTGCATTTGGTGCTGATATGGTCATGTTAAATACTTTTGACTTAGATAATCTGGATAATAATCCTGGTCTTTGTGGTTTGTCGTTTCAGGAATTGAAACAAAAATGTCGTCGTCCTATGGGTATATATTTAGGATGTCCAAAGGCTGGCAGTGAAGATGGTGGCAAAAAGGCTCTCTATCGCAGAGAAGGAATGCTGGCAAGTGATGAACATGTTCAAAAATGTATCGATTTAGGAGCAGACTTTATTGTTTTAGGTGGTAATCCAGGAAGTGGAACTTCCATCCATGATGTTGTTGAAGCAACGAAGAGAATAAAAGCAAAATTTCAGGACTCAATCTTTGTATTTGCAGGAAAATGGGAAGATGGTATTGATGAAAAAGTTTTAGGAGATCCCCTTGCGGATTATGACAGTAAGGCTGTTATTAAAGAATTGATTGATGCTGGAGCGGACTGTATTGATTTACCGGCACCAGGGTCAAGACATGGCATTACAACAGAAATGATCAGAGAATTGGTTGAATACATTCATCGTTATAAACCAGGAACATTGGCTATGACATTTTTAAATAGTTCTGTTGAATGTGCGGATCCAGATACAATTCGTTTGATTGCATTAAAAATGAAAGAAACCGGAGCGGATATTCATGCAATTGGTGATGGTGGATTTAATGGATGTACATCACCTGAAAATATACATCAATTATCTGTTTCGTTAAAAGGAAAACAATACACATATTTTAGAATGGCAAGTGTGAATAGATAGGAGGATATATGATGAAAATAGGAATTGGAAATGATCATGTTGCTGTGGAGTATAAAAATCTGATTAGTGAATATATCAAAGAAAAATATGGTTACGAAGTTATCAATTATGGTACAGATTCAACAGAAAGATTTAATTACCCAGTAGCTGGAGAAGCAGTAGCTAATGCTGTTGTCAGTGGTGAAGTCGATAAAGGAATTGTTATCTGTGGAACAGGTGTAGGTATTTCATTAGCTGCCAATAAGGTTAATGGTATTCGTTGTGTCACATGTAGTGAACCTTATTCAGCTTTGCTTTCTCGCCAGCATAACAACACAAACATGTTAGCATTTGGAGCCAGAGTTGTGGGTATTGAATTAGCTAAGATGATTGTTGATGCATGGTTGAGTGGAGAATATGAAGGTGGAAGACACCAAGTGAGAATTGATATGCTCAAAGATATTGAAGAAAGACAGAAAAATCGTTAGTTTTCAATATCTTAAGTATATAAAGTATCTATAATCAACAATTGGAAATGGCTGATTGATAGTGCTTATGCATACGTGCTTATCAGTGAAAATCCAAACCTCTCCTTGATTCGTATATAGATAAACAAACAGTTGGTGTGATATTTTTGACCCAATTGTTGATTATAGATGTTAAAAATAAAGGAGGAATAATAAAATGAGTTTTCCAGATAAATTTTTATGGGGTGGTTCTATCAGTGCTGCTCAAGCTGAAGGTGGATGGGATGAAGGTGGAAAAAGTCCTGTTCAAGTTGATTATGGTGATGCTGGTACAACAAAAGATCGCCGTTTTATCCATTATTTAAATGCTGATGGGACAAGAGGTAAAATGCGTCAATTTGATCATTTACCAAAAGGCGCTAAATATGCATTGTTTGATGATGTGAAATATACAAATCATGTCGCTATTGATTTTTATCATAGATATAAAGAAGATATCGCATTGTTTGCAGAAATGGGATTTACAACATTTAATACAACAGTTTCTTGGGCAAGAATTTTCCCACATGGTGTTGAAGGTGGTGTGAATCAGGAAGGTGTCGAATTTTATCGTGATGTTTTCAAAGAATGTCGTAAATATGGTATGGATCCTGTCATTACTCTATATAAATATGATGAACCTGTTTATTTAGAAGAAACATATGGTGGTTGGACAAATAGAGAAATGATTCATCAGTTTGTTGAATTTGCGAAAGTTTGTTTTACAGAATATAAGGATCTTGTTGATAAATGGTTAACATTCAATGAAATTAATATCTTACTTCATTTTGATGGTAAAGATGGAAAACAGGTTTCTTTTACAGAATTGCATAATCAGATGGTGGCTTCAGCACAAGCTGTTAAAGCAGCACATGAAATTGATAAGAACATCAGTGTTGGATGTATGATTGCAGGTTTCTGTGTTTATCCTTATACATGTGATCCTGATGATGTGATTGCTGCTTATAAAGAATTCCAGAATAAGTTTGGCTATTGTGCTGATACAATGATTAGAGGATATTATCCTTCTTATGCAAAGAGAATCTGGACTGAAAATAATGTTCAGCTTGATATCAGCGATGCTGATCGTCGAGATTTAATGGAAGGAAAAGCTGATTTCTTAGCTTATTCATATTATATGTCTAATGTTGTCACAACACATGAAAATGAAGGAGAATCATTAGGTGCAGCAGGGGCTTCTGCAGACTTAAAGAATCCATATTTAAAGGCAAGTGATTGGGGATGGCAGATTGATCCTGTTGGTTATGAATATTTCTTACATTTCTTATATGATAGATATCAAGTCCCTATTTTTGATGTAGAAAATGGTTTAGGTGCACATGATAAGGTTGAAGAAGATGGTTCTGTTCATGATGATTATCGTATTAATTATTTGAGAAGTCATATTCAAAGCTTAATGAAAGCAAGAAGCGAAGGTGTTGATATCTTTGGATATACAACATGGGGTCCAATTGATTTGGTATCATTTACAACTGGTCAAATGGATAAAAGATATGGTTTCATTTACGTAGATATGAATGATGACGGTGTTGGTGATCTTCATCGTATTAAGAAGGATTCTTTCTATTGGTATAAGAAAGTCATTGCTTCTGATGGTCAAGATTTAGATTAATAGGAAAAAGGAATATGGGGGATCATATTCCTTTGTTGTTATTCTTTTTAAAATATAAAGCTGTATAGAGAACATCAATAATGTAATGAATGGACATACCATATAATGTGATTCCAAAAGGCAAATGATGACGATAGGAATCAATATATAAGCTTTCATTACAAATTAAATCTAAAGTTGGATCCAATTTACCTGTGATTCCAATCACACGAATAC
Organism: Clostridium sp. AUH-JLR23; assembly: GCF_964238065.1. Classification (NCBI taxonomy): domain Bacteria; kingdom Bacillati; phylum Bacillota; class Clostridia; order Eubacteriales; family Clostridiaceae; genus Clostridium; species Clostridium sp. AUH-JLR23. Next base: position 45,813 of record NZ_CAXSKY010000005.1, on the reverse strand, counting down.
GTTTTTTTCTTAAAGCATAAGCTGCATCCACCATGGTTTGGTTATTACCAGAGTGACTCACGACAAAAGCGAGAATATCGCTAGGACGAATCGCTTCTAGATAGGAAGAGTTCAGGGTATTGAAAGCCTGTGCACGAATACCTATATTAGAGAGCTTTAAACAAGCTGACTGTACTTCAGAATAATTGTTGTCATTAGCGTAAAAGTCAATCTGTTTGGCTTCCATCATATAATTGACAGTTCTTACAAATGATTCTGTTTTGGTGAGTTTCTTGGTTTCCATAAAAACGTGATAATAAATATCAGGTAGAATATTGATGATTTCAGGGATGGAACTGTTTTGATCAATGCGACGATCTTTTGTTTCATTGAACATCATATGTTCCTGACTATAAGTCATTTGGAAATCATGATAGCCTTGAAACCCTAATTTTTTAACGAAACGAATCATTGTGGGAGGGCTGACATAGACAAGTTTGGAAAGTTCTTTAGCGTTATGCTGTAAAACGGATTCAGGATGTTCTTGAATATAACTGACAATGGCCTTTTCTTGGGGTGTCAGTTTGATATGTTGAATATAATCTTGAATCATGGAATCACCTCGCTTTTATTTTAACATAGAATAGCCAAAAGAGAAAACGTTTTCTCATAAAATGATAAAAAGAAGAAAGGAAGAGAGAATTATGGAATTACATGACAATATTACAAGATTAATAAGTGCGAAACCTTCACAGATTTCTACTTATTCAGGGAGAGATTTAAAAGAATCTATTTTGAAATCAGAAGGACGTGTTCTGATGGGACAGACTTATTTAAAAAATCCTATTTTATTCCCTAACTGTACGAGTACAGAGTTAATGTTTGCTTTTGGAGCAGATATGGTTTTATTAAATGGTTTTGATTTTCACAATCTACAAAGCTGTCCTGGTTTACAGGGATTTGATTATCAGGGAATTAAAGATCTGGTTGGAGGTAGACCGGTAGGTATTTATCTAGGGTGCCCACGCGAGGACATTGATTTAGAGAGTCCACGATTCTATGATTTAAAAGGAATGGTTTGTACACGTGAGAATCTCCAGAAAATTAAAGAATGGGGTGTATCATTCTTGATTTTAGGAGGTAATCCAGGTAGTGGAACTTCGATTAGGGATGTTATCAAATGGACAAAAATAGCACGTGAAATTTGTGGAGACGATATGTTGATTTTTGCTGGGAAATGGGAAGATGGTATTGTAGAAAAAGTTCTTGGAGATCCATTAGCTGATTATGATGCCTATGAAATAATTGATCAGCTGATTCAAAATGGTGCAGACATCATTGATTTTCCAGCTCCAGGGTCACGACATGGGATTACTGTGGAACGTATTCGTGAGTTGATTGAATATACACATCGTCAAGGTGCTTTAGCGATGTCTTTCTTAAATAGTAATGTTGAAGCTGCCGATGTAGATACCATTCGTCAAATTACTTTGATGATGAAACAGACAGGATGTGATGTTCATGCGATTGGTGATGGTGGATTTGGAGGCGGAACATGGCCTGAAAATATCTATCAGATGTCTATTACATTGAAAGGAAAAGCTTATACCTGGGCACAGATGGCAACACCAAAACGCTGATTTTGAAATTCGATTTCATAGTTAAAAATAACGAATGAAATCGGATTTCTTTTTGTTTTCATGACCTATTTTTTATGCTTTCTCTTTTATAAAATGAAGGTAAATAAAGGAGGAAAATAAAATGTTAGTTGTTGCTTATATTGGTTTTGGTAATAGTGTGTGTCGTTACCATTTGCCATATGTAGAAAGAAGAAAAGACACCGTGAAAGTGAAATATATCTATCGTAGAGAAGAAGATAGAATCGGAGATGAAGAAAGAGAAACATGGTATCCTGATATCACTTTTACAACAGATATTGATCAGGTAATGAATGATCCAGAAGTGAATTTGATTGTTGTCAATACACCAGATCAGTTCCATGTCTCTTATACAATGCAGGCATTGGATCATGGTAAAAATGTTTTATGTGAAAAACCATTTGCGATGAGTGCTAAAGAAGCGAGTGAAGTCTTTGCGTATGCTAAAGAAAAAGGATTGATTGCGATGGCTAATCAAAATAGACGTTATGATGCTGATATGCGTACAGTAAGAAAAGTCATTGAATCAGGTGTGTTAGGAGAAATCTTAGAAGTAGAATCACATTATGATTACTATCGTCCATCTATTGCTGATCATGTTGGTTTTGGTATTCTTTATGGTTTAGCCGTTCATCCAATTGATCAAATTATTGGACAATTTGGTAAACCAAAGAAAGTTGTTTATGATTGTCGCAGTTTCGATCATCCTGGTGAATCAGATGATTATTATGATATTGATTTCTTCTATGATCGTATGAAAGCTATTGTGAAAACAAGTTATTATGTAAAACTAGATTATCCACGTTTTATTGTTCATGGTCGTAAAGGAAGCTTTTTAATGCCAGCTTTAGGACATCAAAGTGCACAAAAAGCGAAACCAGGACCAGTTGAAATTAGTTTTGAACCTTTACCAGAAGATAAATGGGGAACTTTATCTTATATTGATGAAAATGGTCAGGATATTACAAAGAAAGTCCCTACAGAAATTCAGGATTATGGTTTAATCTATGATAATTTATATGATGTGATCTTCAATGGTGGAGAAAAAGTTGTCAAAGATGAAGAAGTCATTGAAGTTTTAAGAATTATTGAAGAAGCGACAAAAGCAGCTAAGGAGGCTAAATAATGAAGGTTGGTATTTTAGGAGCTGGAATGATTGTTCATGATTTATTGACATTCATTCATCAGGTTGATGGTGTAGAATTAACAGCTATTTGTGCTTTACCAGAAGAAAAAGAAAAAATTGAAGGTATGGCTAAGGAACATCATATTGCTTCTACATATGTAGATTATGATGAAATGTTGAAAGATGAACAGGTTGAAGTGGTTTATATTGCGGTAAATAATCATTTACACTATGAAATGAGCATGAAAGCTTTAAAAGCTCATAAACATGTTATTTGTGAAAAACCATTTACTTCTCATATTGAAGAATTAGAAGAATTAAATGCTGTTGCAAAAGAAGAACATCTTTTATTGTTAGAAGCTATTTCGACACAATATTTACCAAATGTTTTAAAGATGAAAGAATTATTAAGTGAAGTTGGAAATGTTAAAATTGTTTCAGCTAATTATTCACAATATTCTTCTCGTTATAATGCATTTAAAGAAGGAAAAATCCTACCAGCATTTGATGTTACAAAATCTGGTGGAGCGTTAATGGATTTAAATATTTATAATATTCATTTATTAGTGGCTTTATTTGGTGAACCACAACATGTTGAATATCAGGCTAATATTGAAAAAGGTATTGATACTTCAGGAATTATCACTTTAGATTATGGAACATTTAAAGCTGTTTTGATTGGCGCAAAAGATTGTAAAGCACCAATTATGACAAGTATTCAAGGAGATCAGGGCTGTCTTGTTTTAGATACACCAGCTAATAATGCTTCAAGATTTAAATTATTAAAAAATGATAAGAGTGAGTATGATTATGATGAACAGCATGGTCAGCATCGTATGTATTATGAATTTGTTGAATTTGTCAAAATCTTTGAACAAAAAGATTATGATAGAGCTCAAGAAATGATGCAAAAAAGCTTAATTGCAATGAAAATTGCAACACTTGCCAGAAAATCAGCGGGTGTTGAATTTCCAGCTGATAAAAGATAAAGAAAGAAGATGAAGAAATGAAGTTTAATGAAATTATGCATCTTTCATTTTATACTGATCAGATGGATGCAATGAGAGATTTTTATGAGAATAAATTAGGCTTAAAGGCAAAAATCATTATGCGTTATGATGCCTATAAAGGAAATCCAAATCGTGGTGCCTGGGCTAAAAGAGCTGAAACTGATCCAACAGGTATTGCTTATATCTTTATCGAACTGGCACCAGGACAATATTTAGAGCTTTTCCCAAAAGCTGATGGCCAACAGGCACATGAAGCACCAGATACAAGACTTGGTTATTCACATTTTGCTTTAATGGTTGATGATATTCATGCAGCCAGAGAAGAACTTGTTCAAGCTGGTGTTGACATAGATATTGAACCTAATAAGGGTCAATCTGAAACATGGCAAATGTGGATTCATGATCCTGATGGTAATAAATTTGAGATTATGCAATATACTGAAAAATCATTACAGCATCATGGTAATATTGCTGAAGATCAGAAAAAATACGGAAAATAAAAATGCAAGATCATCTTGCATTTCCTTTTAAAGATAATGATATTCATGTTCCCATGAACTGTTTATAAAAAAGAGAGCGGCTTGTTTCGCTTTGGTTAAATCCATATAAGTATAATTTCCACATTCTTCTTTTTTCGCACCAGGTATGTCCTGATCCCAACTCGCAATCTGTTCAAAAGTCGTTTTGACTAATGTTTTAACTGTTTCAAAATCTAAATCCTTTGTAATGAGATAAAACCCAGTCATACAACCCATAGGACCAAAATAAATAATCTTATCTTTATAGATACCATTTCTTAAAAGTGTTGCCCCTATATGTTCAATTGTATGAGCAGCTTTAGGATCTAAAGGCTCATCAACATTAGGTTCGCACATTCTGATATCATAAGTTGTCAGATGATCATCCGTTCTTGAAATATAAATCCCCTTTTTTAATTGAGTATGGTCAACACTAAAACTTGTAATTCTTTTCATATATTCATACCTCACTTTTTCATTCCTATTGTATAATAGTTCCTTTCATTTTTTCAAGGATGAAACATTCATTTCATTTGTTTTTTAGAATTTTATTTTCTATAATAAAATAAAGAGAAGGTGATGTGTATGAAAGAAGTTATTGATCATGTTGATGTTGAAGTTTTGAATGGTGAAATGAGTGAAGATGAAATTAAGGAATATATCCAATACGTCAAACAGAAATATCCTCATGAAACTTTAACATCCCTAACATTAACAGTAGATGGAGAATTTGTTGATCTTCACTATTGTTTACAGCCAGAACCTATTCAAAGAATTCGACGTATTACAGGTTATTTGGTAGGAACATTGGATCGCTTTAATGATGCCAAAAGAGCCGAGGAACATGATCGTGTGAAACATCAAGTTTAAAAAATGGAAAATATTGTATAGAGAAGTTGCATAAAATACATTGATTATGCAACTTTTATTTTGTATAATAACTTTGTTAGGTGGTGAGTTGTGTATGAGATATTATTTATGCATTGATTTTAAAACCTTTTATGCTTCGGTAGAATGTGTAGAAAGAGGGCTAGATCCTTACAAGGTCAATCTTGTTGTTGCGGATATTTCAAGAGGAAAGAGTACAATCTGTTTAGCTGTTTCTCCACATATGAAGGAGTTAGGAGTGAAAAATAGATGTCGTTTATTTGAAATACCAAAGCATATTCATTATATTGTAGCTAAACCAAGGATGAAACTTTATATGGAATATTCAGCTAATATTTATGGTTTGTATTTAAAATATTTAAGTCAGGAAGATATTTATGTGTATTCTATTGATGAGGCTTTTTTAGATGTCACAGAATATCTGAATTTCTATCATAAAAACGCTCAAGAAATAGCGCAGATGATTATAGATGATGTTTATAGAACAACGGGAATTCCAGCTACATGTGGTATTGGAACGAATCTTTATTTAGCTAAAGTGGCTTTAGATATTACCGCCAAGCATGTCAAAAGTCATATGGCTTATTTGGATGAACAAATATATCAAAAGACATTATGGGAACATACGCCACTCACAGATTTTTGGCAAGTGGGCAGAGGAATCGCCAAGCGTTTATATAAATTAGGCATTGTCAATATGAAAGGAATAGCACATTGTCCTGAAGATATCTTGTATAAAGAGTTTGGTGTGAATGCACGTTTTTTAATTCGTCATGCTTGGGGTAAAGAACCGGTGACTATTCAACAAATTAAAAATTATCAGCCACAGCATCGTTCTATATCCAATGGACAGGTTTTATTTGGAGAATATCGTGATCAGGATGCTTTACTGGTTTTAAAAGAAATGGTGGAGGATAATGTTTTAACACTGGTTGAACAGGGACTTGTGACCAATCATATTTCTTTACATATTAGATATGTTGATGCTTCACTTCCGTCTACGGGTGGTAGTCGTAAAATTTCAGTTGTGACAAATTCTTATCGTCTGTTGGTTAAGGAGTTTATTGACTTATTTGAGTCTACAACATTTAAAAGTCAAAAGATTAGAAAGATTTCTATTGGTTTTGGTCAAGTTATTGCTGAAAGGTATGAAGCCTATGACTTGTTTACTGACTATGAAGAAGTACTGAAAGAAAGACAGTTACAACAATCTATTATTCAAATTAAAAATAAGTATGGAAAGAATGCTGTTTTGAAAGCCATGAATGTTTTAGATAAAGCCACTGCAAAACAGCGACATCAGTTAATAGGAGGGCATAATGCAGAATAAAAATCATGATGATGCAGTAGAATTTCAACCATTTGATTCTTTACGTGGATTTAGAGAATATCTTCATGAAAAGGAAAGACAACCTATTTATAAAAAAGAATTAATGGAAGATGAATGTGAAAGATTGAATCGTTTATTTCAACAACTTCAAAAAGGTATGTTTGTGAAAATTGTTTATTATACACACCAGCAATATCAGACATTACAAGGAATGATTACAAAAATAGATGCAGAATATCATAAAGTCTTATTTATTGATGATCAAAGAATTGAATTTTATGATATTAGAGATATTTCTTTTTAATTTATTGTATAATGATATTAGGGTGATAAAATATGAAAATAATAACATTAAATATGAATATGTTTCGATATCTGATAGATGGAAGTCTCAATGAGTTTTTAAAAGAGTATCAGGCAGATGTTGTGATTTTACAGGAAGTAAGATCGTCTTTGGCTGATGAGGTTACATGTTATACACATAAGATATCACCTAATTTATATCAGGAAATTGAAAATATTAAAAAAACAATTTATTTAACAGTTGCTCTTTGTAAGGACGATACATGGCAAAAAGTAAATATAGATCATTTTCATTATAATAATCGTTTTGTGAAAATAAAAAATGATGATTGGTCTATATTCGGTCTGCATTTGCCTTTACAAGATGATATAGATTCTTTATTGTCAATCATTCAAGAAAGTGACTGTGATATTATATGTGGTGATTTTAATGCGCATAGAAAATATTCACAGATTAAAAATTGGAAAGTGATAGACAATTTAATAAATGACAAAGGATATTCTGATTTATGGGAAAAAGGTTTAAAAGAAGAAAAAGCTTATTATATTGATTATAAAGGTGAAAAGAAAAAGGCACATCAAGGTGACTTCTATAGAACATTTGTAGGCAATACACATATAGATTATGTATTAGCAAAAGCAGATATTCATTTGATAGATATCATTATTGATATGAGAACATTAGCTTTTACAGATCATTGTGCTATGATTCTCAATTGTAAGAAAGATAAATCTTGAAATAAATGAGAATATGAGAGGATTGATGTGTGAATAGTATTTTTATGTCATAGTTATATGAAATATGTTTTATAATAAATGAAAATAAAGTTATAAATATTTCTGGATATGAAAGCACAATAAAAGTATATCTCTATTTATATAAAGATATACTTTTTATGTTGTTTTGATTATTGGAATTTATAGTTTATGTGATATGAATTATGTTTTGATAACATATAAAATATCATGATTAATCAAGGTCTTTTCTATGAAAATAATACATAGCGGCTACAATAACAGCTGTTGAAAATAAAATGGCATTGGCTATTTCGTTTCCAGGAATAAAAGTGATGAGAAGTTTCCCTAACATGAATATAAAAAAGCATAGACCAAATACAATGTAATGATGTTCTTTCATCTTTATCAACTCAATCTTAAATAAAGCATATATAATTTTCACCAATAAATCAATAGTTAAAATAGAAGTTTATATAAAATTAATTTTAACTTAACTATATTAGAAAGATGGGAATAGCATGGCTATAGTATAATCATAGTTGATAAACTGAATTTTTTAGAGGTGAAAAGATATTGATGAAGTCAAAAAGAATGGTGATATTTGTTTTTATAATAGTATCTATAATACTTGTATTTATGATGATTATGCAAAATATATCATTAAATAATGAAATACAAATGTATAAGAGTTTTTGGAATATTAAATTGCCATCAAAGACAAAATGTGTCTATAAATGGAATAATCAAGATTCCTTTCATGGAGAAGGCATAAGATATTCTAGATATCAATTATTAGAGAATGATACAAGTCTATTAACTGATTGTGATTATACTCAAAATAATGAATTGGAAAAATCTGTTATTAATTTGATGAACGATTGTGGTATTCCAGATAAACAAAAAATTGATTTCAATTCAACTTATTGCTGGAAATACATACAACGTGAGCAGGATAGTTTGTTGATTATTTATTCTTTAAATATAAAGAGCTTGTTTTTGATACAGGATACAGCATAAAAAATGAAATCATATAATGATACAAACAGTGTATTTAAGTTGTTTTAAAAGTATATCTTGGTATTATTTTTTATACTGAGGTATACTTTTTATATTTTTGATATTATTTCAAAGTGAAGATAAAATCATATATATTTAATTAAATAGGGTCGAGAATATATTATGAAATAATTCTTATGACTCTTTTTTTACTATTTAAAAATATTTATAGCTGTTTAAATTTATAACTTATTTTTTGAGCTATTCAACCTCATATTTTAATGATAACTTCTATAATATTTTCAAGTTCACTCTTATTATTCTAAATATTTCAAAGTATAAAATATTGGTATATCCTCAGTGATAAACACTTCAATCCATGGATATCTATTTCATTCTGTAAGATAATGAATTTGAACATTTTCCAGTATTCTTTTTATACGTGATTATATAAAAAAAGTGTGTTAACATCAAGAAATCTAAAAAAAACAATGAAATAAGATTGATTATCATAAAAATAAAAAACTCCCTATTTTCATAAGGAGTTTAACTTTACATATGGAGCGGGTGATGGGAATCGAACCCACGTAGTCAGCTTGGAAGGCTGAAGTTCTACCATTGAACTACACCCGCATACTCTGGGGCGGTCGATGGGAATCGAACCCACGAAATGCCGGAGCCACAATCCGGTGCGTTAACCACTTCGCCACGACCGCCATATCGGTATACCTCGATTAGGCAAATACGATTATATAAGATTTTCAATCATTTGTAAAGTCCTTTTTTTATTTTTTATAAATAATCTATAATATATGTAAAATTTATATTTGTATGTCTTTAATCTGGAATATCATTATTTACATAAAATTAACATGATATCCACAGCGTGGTCTTATCTTTTTTTTAAATTTGTAGTAGGGAGGGATATTATGAATTTGAAAATTTATCAGAAATTTATAAGAATCATGTTTATCATTGCAGGAATATTCATAATTATTTTAAGTGCTATTCAAGCAACAGGAAATTTTGAGTTTTATGATGGACTAGTTCAATGGATTGTCTATATTTTATTAGCAATGTTTATCGTTATTTTGATATCGTTGTTTTTGTTTTGGCGCTGTCCATATTGTGGAGCGATGTTAGGACGTATGACTTTCTTTGAGTCTGAACTCTATTGTCAATGTTGTGGACAACAGATTATTAAAGAAGAAAAGAACAAAAATTGTTCAAATTGAAGAAATATTTTCTCTTAAAATAATTGTATACGCTTTCTTTTTGTTGAGATTGTTATAGAAGGAAATGATAAAATGACTTGGCAAGAAGAACTTAAAAAGAGTATAACAAATATAGATCAATTAGCAGAAATTCTTCATTTATCAAATGAACAAAAAGAACAATATAAAGCTGTGATTGAACGTTTTCCAATGATGATTACACCTTATTATCTATCCCTTGTAGATACGAACAATCCCCATGATCCGATTGGCAAAATGTGTATTCCTTCTTTAGATGAATTTAATCAGGAAGGTTCTTTTGATACGAGTGGTGAAGCAACAAATACCAAAATGGAAGGTCTTCAACATAAGTATCAGCAGACAATTCTTTTGCTTTCAACGAATCAATGTGCAATGTATTGTCGTCATTGTTTTAGAAAACGTATGGTTGGATATTCTGAAAAGGAATTAAATAAGCGTGTTGATGAAGCTGTGGATTATGTGAAAACACATCATGAAGTCACAAATGTTCTGATTTCAGGTGGTGATGCTTTTATGAATCCAAATCATATTATTCAGCGTTATCTTGAGGAATTGACAGCAATAGCTCATTTAGATTTTATTCGCTTTGGAACACGTGTTCCTGTGACATTTCCACAGCGTATATATGATGATGAGGAATTATTAGATTTATTAACGAAGTATACATCAAAGAAAATGATTTATGTGGTCACACAGTTTAATCACCCACGAGAAATAACACCTCAAGCTGTACGTGCTATTTCAGAATTACAGAAACGTGGTATACAGGTCCGTAATCAGACTGTTTTAATGCGTGGTGTCAATGATCAGGGAAAAGTCTTAGGAGAATTACTGTCAGGATTGACACGCATTGGTGTGATTCCTTATTATATTTTTCAATGTCGACCTGTCACAGGAGTCAAAGGTCATTTTCAGGTGCCTATTTGTGAAGGTATTCGTATTGTGGATGAAGCAAAAGCTTATCAGAATGGATTTGGTAAGGCTGTGCGTTATGTGATGAGTCATCCATTAGGAAAGATAGAGATTATTGGTGAATTGAATCCACAGGAAGTGATTTTTAAATTCCATTAAAATAAATATGCTGATGACAATGCTAGAATTTTTATAAGAAAGCTTTCTGAAACGGATACTTGGCTTGATGATGAACTACAAGGATTCTAAGATTGACAAACAATGAAGTTTGTCGATTTTTTGTTTTTTTGATAAATCATTGTCTATCATAAATGAGATATGATACAATAAAGTATATAAGGGAAAGGAGACATTATTTATGAAAAAGGTATTGAGAGGATTGTCGATGTTGCTGGCTGTTATAGTTTTGACAGGCTGCATGAAAATGAATGTCAATCTGGAAATTAATGCTGATAAGAGCATGACAGGTTCTATGCAGTTATTGATGGAAGAGTCGATGCTGACTGCAGCTGGTATGACAAAAGAAGATATGGTGAGTCAGATGACAGAAGAATTACAGGCATCTGAAGGCATGGAAAATGCGAAAATTACAGGTATTGAAGAAAATATTGATAATGCGACATGGGTTGGTGTTCAGGTTGATGGATTGAATGCAACAGCTGAAGAAATGCAGGCTTCCATCACTGAAGAAACGGTAGATGGAAAAGATTGCCTTGTTTTACGCTTGCCACTAGATGATTTGAAACAGCAGATGGATACAGAATCAGCAGCAATGGCTGGATATTCCGTTGATAAACTTAAAAATTTAGGTATTGAAATGACAATGACTATTAAAATGCCAGGTAATGCAACATCTAATGTAGGAACTGTTGATGGACAGAATGTCACAATTGATCTTTTGGATTTATCAGCCAATGGAAGTAATGTTGATGAGTTGGTGATCTCATCACCAAAATCAGTAGGTATGGATATGACATTTGTTTATATTGGTATCGCTGTTTTGGCTATCATTGTTGTGATTGCGATTATTTTGAAAAATAAAAAGAAAACTGATTCAAATATTTCTCATGATCAAATCGAAGAACATGCAACACCTCAACAAGAAGAAACAAAAGATGAAAATGTAGAGTCACAGTCAAAAGAAGATGAGCCTGTTTCTGAAGAAACAGCTGATGTTCATGAAGAAACACAGCCAGCTCAACAAGAAACATCAACAATAGATAATAACGAAAACACAGAAACAGAAGATCATTCAGATGAAAATAACGGCTAAGGCCGTTATTTTTACATGTTTTAATAAGACATATGATAGTGAATGATCATTAAAAGAAGAATAACAATTAATATAGATAAAGTCTGATTGATTTTTTTGAACATGTATTTCATAGGTTCACCTTTTTTAATATATGCAATTCTATCAAAAGACTTTTCATTATATTAAAAAAATGTTAATATATTTCAAAAAGATGGGGTGAGAAAATAATGAAATTTACAAAAATGGAAGGTCTAGGAAATGATTATATTTATGTTGATGGAATTCATCAGCAGGTTCCAATGACACCAGATTTTATTTCTCATATCAGTGATCGACATTTTGGCATTGGCAGTGATGGGATGATAGTGATTTTACCTTCACAGCATTACGACTTTAAGATGCGTATGTTTAATCGAGACGGTAGCGAGGGAAAGATGTGTGGAAATGGTATTCGCTGTTTCGCTAAGTTTGTTTATGATCATGCGTTGACTGATAAAACTTATCTGGAGATTGAAACATTAGGTGGTCTTAAAAAGGTATGGCTTCATGTTGACAATGGGCAGGTTCAATCTGTAAAAGTCGATATGGGAGAGCCTATTTTAGATGTTTTACAGATACCTTGTCTTTTTTCAAAAGAACAGATGGTGAATGAACCATTAAAGATAGCTGGTCACATTTATGATTGTACAGCAGTTTCTATGGGAAATCCCCATGTCGTCACATATGTGGATCATCTTGATTTTGCGATTGAAGATATTGGTCCATGTTTTGAAAAGAATGATATGTTTCCTGAGTCTGTGAATACAGAATTTGTTCAGGTGATTGACCGTCAGCATTTGAAAATGCGTGTCTGGGAAAGAGGTTCAGGGGAAACGATGGCATGTGGCACAGGTGCCTGTGCAGTGATGTATGCAAGTTATATGAACGATTTGTGTGATGACAAAGTACAGGTTGAATTGCTGGGAGGAACTTTGGATATTTGTTTTGAAGATGGTCATATATTTATGGAAGGACCGGCTAAAACTGTTTTTGAAGGAATAATCAATGAGGAGGATTTTAAAAATGTATAGTACAGCACAAGAAATTATTCAATATATTAGAGATGCTAAGAAACAGACACCTGTAAAGGTTTATGTTAATGGGCATGATTTACCAGTAGATGAATCTATTAAAGTGTTTGGAACAGAAACAAGTCGTGTTTTGATTGGTGATTTGGATAATGTTCAAAAATATTTAGAAGCTCATCAAGATCAAATTACAGAAACTTATTTAGAACAAGATCGTCGTAATAGTGCTATACCTATGTTAGATATGCGAAATATTAATGCACGTATTGAACCTGGAGCATTTATTCGTGAAAATGTGACAATTGAAGATAATGCCGTGATTATGATGGGGGCTGTCATTAATATTGGTGCTAAAATTGGTGAAGGTTCAATGATTGACATGGGAGCTGTCTTAGGTGGTCGTGCTGAAGTTGGAAAACACTGCCATGTTGGAGCTGGAGCAGTCTTAGCAGGAGTTATTGAACCACCTAGTGCCAAACCCGTTGTTTTGGAAGATGATGTTTTAATTGGTGCGAATGCAGTTGTTGTAGAAGGTGTTCGTATTGGTAAAGGTGCTGTTGTTGGAGCTGGAAGTATTGTCTTGAATGATGTGCCAGCTGGAGCTGTTGTTGCAGGAAATCCAGCACGTATCATTAAAGAAGAAAAAACAGATGAAACAAAAGAAAAGACACAGTTAATGGATGATTTAAGAAAAATTTAAGGTGAGATTATGGAAGATGTCAAACGCTGGAGAAGAGATTTACATCAGATTCCCGAATTAGGTTTAAAAGAATATCAGACGGCAGAGTATTTACGTCATGAATTAGAACAGATGGGATATCATTGGGAAAGTATTATCGAAACAGGAACGCTTGTTTATATTGATTATGGTTGTCAGTCAACTTTGGCTTTTCGTAGTGATATTGATGGTTTGCCTATTCATGAAAAAAATCAGGTGGATTATGTTTCAAAACATCCAGGCTGTATGCATGCCTGTGGTCATGATGGACATATGAGTGCCTTATTAGGTTTTGCGAAACGTTTAAAAGAAATCAAAGAACCATTGAACTATAATATTCTTTTGTTGTTTCAGCCTGCTGAAGAATCACCAGGCGCAGCACGTCTGGTTGTAGAATCGGGTGTCTTAGAAAAATATCATGTGAAAGCTATTTTTGGAATGCATTTAATGCCAATGATTGAAGAAGGTAAAATTGCCTGTAAAAGTGGACCGTTAATGGCTATGTGTGGTGAAATGGATGTGACCATTCATGGACAAGGAGCACATGCAGGATTACCGCAGGAAGGTATTGACAGTATCATGATTGCTAACCATGCCTATATGCAATATCAGACAATGATTTCCAGACATATTTCACCGTTTTCACCAGTTATTTTCAATATTGGGGAAATACATGGTGGAACAGCACGTAATAGTGTCGCTACACAAACTTGTATGCATGGAACATTACGCTGTTATGATGAATCTCTTTTTCATAAAATGACACAGGAAATACAAGCTATTCATGATGGTTTAATGAAAAGTTATAACTGTCAGATTGAATGGAGTTGTCCACCTATGTATCCACCAGTGATGAATCATCAATCATTGTATCAACAATTGAAAGCATGTGTGGATCCATCGACATATATTGAATTGGATGAACCATTGATGTTAGCTGAAGACTTTGCTTTTTATCAAAAAGCAATTCCTGGGGTGTTCTTTTTTGTAGGTACAAAATGTCAGGAATATCAAAGTGGATTACATACAGAAACGTTTGATTTTCATGAAGAAGTTTTAGAAACGGCAGTTGATTTATATGAGAAATTGGCTAGAAATATAAAGGGGGTATAAATTGTGGAAGATTGGTATACAAGAGGGGAAAATGCTTTTTTAAAAGCTTATGGTCGTTATGATGTTGTTTTAGAAAAAGGTGAAGGTGTTTATTTATATGATACAAATGGACGTCGATATCTAGATTTTTATGCAGGTATTGGGGTCAATTCATTAGGATATCATTATCCTGCCTATGTTGAAGCTATGCAAAAACAGATGGCAACATTAACACATGTATCAAATTATTTTTATACACCAATTGCTGTAGAAGCAGCTGAAGCTGTCAAAAAAGCAACACAGTTAGAAGCCGTCTTTTTCTGTAATTCAGGAACAGAAGCAACAGAAGGCGCTTTAAAACTGGCTAGAAAATATTATTATTTAAAACATGGTAAAGCAGATAGTGAGATTATATCATTTCATCATTCTTTTCATGGACGTTCAACAGGTTCTGTCAAATTAACAGGGAATCCAGCTTATCAAAAAGCCTTTGGACCACTCATTGATGGTGTCTGTTATGCCACATTAAATGATATTGAAAGTGTCAAAAGTCTCATTAATGAACGTACTGCAGCTATTATTGTGGAACCTGTTCAAGGTGAAGGTGGTGTTTATCCTTGTGATAAAGCCTTCATGCAAGATTTAAGAGCTTTATGTAATGAACATGATATTTGTCTGATTTTAGATGAAGTTCAATGTGGTATGGGACGAACAGGAACAATCATGACTTATTTCCAATATGATATTTTACCTGATATTGTGTGTCTGGCAAAAGGAATTGGCTGTGGAATCCCAGTTGGTGCGTTTGTGGCTAATAAAAAATGGGCACAAGCTATGGAACCAGGAGATCATGGAAGTACATATGGTGGTAATCCATTTGCTTGTATGGCAGTCAAAACAGTTTTTGATATCTTAGAAAAAGATCAGATTCTACCACATGTTCAGAAAGTTTCACAGTATCTCATTCAACGTTTAGATGAAGTTGTTGAACAGTTTGATTGCGTGATAGAACGTCGTGGACTTGGTTTGATGCAAGGATTAGTATTGAATCAAGAAGCGAAAAGTGTTGTGAAAGCATTGTTAAATGACGGTGTTATTGTTGTAACAGCTGGCAGCAATGTGATTCGTATGTTACCGCCATTGATTATCACACCACAACATGTTGATGAATTTATTGAGAAATTGAAAAAAATTTTAAAAAAATGATCATAAAAAAAAGAAAAACCCCTTACTTTTTGCGTATATAGAAGTAAGGGGGTTTTTCTATGCATAAATATCCAATTGAAATACAAGATGAAGAAAAGTCATGTGGAGCTTATTGTATTGATATGATTTTAAAATATTATCATTTTTATGATGAAATCAAAAATATAAAGAAAAAAGCCAGATTAAATCAAAATGGAATCTCTATAAGAGGTATGATTGAATGTTTAAAAAGTTATCAGATTGAAGCCAAAGCCTATGAAGCTACTTTAGAAGATATTGTTAGAGAAGTGAAGTGTCCATGTATTTTATATATGATTTATGATGGAATAGGACATTTTGTTGTGTTATATGAGATCAAAGATGAAGAGTATATCATTGGTGATCCAGCAAAAGGATTAGTCAAAATGTACATAGAAGAGATGAATGAACATTATGGGCAAAGAGTCATTGTGATTAAACATGTGGGACGTGTTCCTCAGCTTCATTATAAAAGTTATAGACAATTTTTAAAAGATACCTTTTTTGCTTATCAGCGTTATATGATTTCTTTAATATGGAAAGGTCTGTGGATTGCGGTTATTGGTTATGGTAGCAGTTATTTTTTTCAGATTCTGATTGATTATATTCATTTGAAAACTGCCTTTTTCTATATGGCCATATTAGCGATGGCTTATACAACCTTAGAATGCATACGTACATATATGACACAATTAAAAATGAAAGAAATGATTCATCTCCAAAAGGCTATGGATGAAGATTATGTTTTTCAGTCACTTATGAATATGTTGAAACAGTCACATTCATTTTTTTATCAGGATCATGGTGTGATTCAAAGTCAATTATTAAGTCTTTTTGATTTGACAGAAATGAGTCTGGAGTGTTTTGAGAAATTCTTTTTAGATGGTTTATTCTTTGTTGTTTTATTTGTGGGTATGTGTTTATTGAATATCTGGTTAGCCTTGATTGTAGCAGTGACTTTTATAGTCATATGTGTCATCAGTTATTTTCGATTAAAAGATTTTCAAAGCATAAATAAAAATTATTTAGAAGCACATTATCTTTTTAGACATCATGTGTTAGAACTGATTGATAATCATTCTTTAATTCGCTATTTTCATTTGTTTCAAAGACAACGTGAAAGAAGTTATCATGTGTATTTAGATGAAGCTTTATTAAAAGAAAGACAAGCCTTATTTTTAAATCAATTTCAGTCTTTAATTCAATATTTGATTGTTTTATGTTATGGTATTGTTTTATTGGTAGGATTTTATCTTTTTCATCTTCAACATATTACAATGGGACAGTTGATCATGTTTTATATGCTGGTTTCTTATTGCATTCAGCCGGTTTTAAATATGGTTGCTTTAGCCAGTCAGTATAAACAGGTCAGTTTGATTTATGATAAGTATAAGAATTTTGAAGTTGATTTAGAGGAGACAAAATGTACTCTTGATCAACCGATTACATCTATTCGTTATGATGATGTCACTTATGCTTATGGTTATCAGTTACCAGTTTTAGAACATATTGATTTAAATATCCAACATCATCTGTGGATTAAAGGTATTACAGGTAGTGGAAAAACAACCCTTTTAAAGTTATTATTAGCAGAAGACTTAGCATATCAGGGTGATATTTATATCAATGATTTAGAATTGAGGCAGATTGATTTGGCTTCTTTATATGAACATATTGGATATTTAAATGAAACGCCAACATTTTTACATATGACACTTCAAGATAATTTTCTATGTCAGGATGAAAAGAAAATACAATTCTATTTAAAAACATTTGGACAGGAAAGTTTAAATGATATGATGCATATTGTCTTGTCAGAAAATGGATATCCACTATCCCTTGGACAAAGACAGGTTGTCGCATTGATTCGCATGTTGTGTCGTGACTGGGATGTGCTGATTTTAGATGAGGCTTTTTCACATATGGATACACGTTTAGCAAATAAAATTTTACGTTATCTGATGAAAAATGATGAAGGAAAAATTTATATTATGATTAACCATCAAACAAAGATAGTGAACAAGAATATGGAATGTGTTATAATTGAAAAAGGAAAAATAAAGAAATAAAGGGTGAGAAGATGAATATTGATTTTGTATATGAAGATGAAAAGCATTTATGTCAGGAAGATTATGAAGCTGTTTTTCGAAAAATTATTGAAACAACATTACAGACATTGCAGATTGATGATGATGTAGAATTATCATGTGTGATTGTTGATGATGAACAGATTCATCAGATGAATCGTGATTATCGTCATATTGATCGTGCAACAGATGTGATCAGTTTTGCATTAGAAGATAATGAACAATATTATGTGGCCGGTATGCCAAGAAGCTTAGGGGATATATTCATTTCATATGAACATGCCTGTCAGCAGGCACAGGAATATGGACATTCATTAAAACGTGAAATGTGCTTTTTAATGACACATGGACTATTACATTTGCTTGGTTATGACCATATGAATGAAGATGATGAAAAAGAAATGTTAGCTTTACAAAAAGATATTTTAAATCAGTTAGGAATAGAAAGAGGTTAGAATATGGATTATCAAGAACTTGTTGATGAAGCATTCAAAGCTTCGCAAAATGCATATGTTCCTTATTCTCATTTTCGTGTGGGGGCCTGTTTATTGTTGAAAAATGGACAAAAAATTTATGGCACAAATATTGAAAATGCGGCTTATGGTTCAACAATGTGTGCTGAACGTAATGCTGTGTTTCAGGCTTATTGTCAAGGCTATCGCCAGGATGATATTGCAGCACTAGCCATTGTTGGTGACTGTTCACCACTTATTTCACCATGTGGAGCCTGCCGTCAGGTTTTGGCTGAATTGTTAGATCCCCTTACACCTATTATTTTAGGAAGTAAAGATTATTATGAAGTCACAAATATGCAGGAGTTATTACCTCGTGCATTTACAGGAGAGAGTTTATGACATTTAAATCAGGATTTGTAAGTATTGTTGGACGCCCTAATGTTGGAAAATCAACATTATTGAATCATATTTTAAAAACAAAATTAGCGATTACATCATCAACCGCGCAAACGACACGTAATACGATTCAAGGTATTTATACAGATGATGAAGCGCAGATTATTTTTATGGATACACCAGGGATTCATAAACCACAGGATGGTTTAGGATCTTTTATGAATACCAATGCTTTAAATAGCATTTATGGTGTGGATATTGTCTTATTGCTTGCGCCAGCGAATGAAAAGATTGGTCGAGGAGATCGTTTTATTGTCAGTCGTTTAAAGGAAGCAGATGGACCTGTTTATCTTCTTTTAAATAAGATTGATTTGTTGTCAAAAGATGAATTAATTCAAAAGTTAAATGAATGGAAAGAAATGTTTGATTTTAAAGAAATTATTCCTATTAGTGCTTTAAATGGGGATAATGTTGAACATCTCATGGATACAATCAAAAATGATTTAAAAGAAGGGGTTATGTATTATCCTAAAGATCATATTACTGATCATCCAGAACGTTTTATTATGGCAGAATTTATTCGTGAAAAGATTTTATATTTTACTCATGAAGAAGTGCCTCATAGTGTTGCGATTGTGATTGAAAGTATGACTGAAGATGAAGATGGTGTTCATGTCATGGCGGCGATTGTTGTGGATCGTCCAAGTCAAAAAGCTATTATTATTGGTAAACAGGGAAGTATGATTAAAAAGATTAAACAAAATGCCAGACGTGAAATGAAACGTTTTTTACAAACTCCAGTTACATTAGAACTTTTTGTGAAAGTAGAAAAGAATTGGCGTAATAAACAAAAGTATTTAAGAGAGTTTGGTTATGATGAAAATGACTATTCATGAGGAAGTTGTTGAAGCTGTTATTTTAAAGAAAACACCGTATAAAGAAAATGATATGATTTTACATATTTATAGTCATGAATATGGGAAAATGAGTGTGATGGCACGTGGGATTCGTAAAATGACAAGCAAGAATGCCCGTGGGTGTCAAGAAATGATGTTAAGTGAATTGACGATTGCCTTAAAAAAAGGAATGAGTACATTGATTAAGGCTACACCACTTGATTATTTTAGGCACATTGAAGAAAATTTGGAAAGTGAGATTGTTGGACAGTATATTTTAGAATATTTCTATCGCTATGTTGAAGATAATCAACCTTTAGAAAAAGAATATAGAATGTTATATGAAGCTTTACATGCTTTGGATTTGGGATATCCACCATTGCTTGTTTATCTGCTTTTTAATGTCTTTATTTTAGAACATAATGGGGTATCTTTAGATGTTGATGGCTGTGTTTTGTGTGGTTCACCTCAAGTTGTTTCTATTTCATTGGAAGATGGAGGATTTTTATGTTCAAAACACATAGGACATCATCAGCCCTATTCTCAGGATATTTTAAAAGCTTTTCGACATATTCATAAGATTCCTATAACCGCTATTGATCATTTACATATTTCTTCATCAGCCATTCAGGTATTAGTGCCTTTAATGGAATCGTTGATTGAAGAATATACGGGAATTCAGTTGAAAACATCACGTTTTATTCATCAAATTGTGTAGAAATTCTACACAATTTTATTTTTCTTCAAAACAAATTAGTGTATAATATGAGCATATAAAGGGGAAATGTTATGGGACAATTTTTACCAACAACAAAAGAAGAAATGTTAGAAAGAGGATGGCAACAGCCTGATTTTGTCTATATTAGTGGAGATGCCTATGTTGATCATCCATCATTTGGTGCAGCGATTATTACACGTACTTTAGAAAGTCGTGGTTTTAAAGTGTGTTTTTTAGCACAACCAGATTGGCGTCGTTTGGATGATTTTCAGCGTTTTGGCAAACCACGTCTTGGCTTTTTGATTTCTAGTGGTAATATTGATTCAATGGTGAATCATTATAGTGTATCCAAGAAAAGACGAAAAAAAGACAGTTATTCTAATAATGGAGAAATGGGTCATCGACCTGATCGTGCAGTGATTGTTTATAGTCAAAAAGTGCGTGAAGCTTATCATGATGCAACCATTTTGATTGGTGGTATTGAAGCCAGTCTAAGACGTTTGGCTCATTATGATTATTGGGATGATAAAGTCAGAAAATCTATTTTAATTGATGCGAATGCAGATTTATTGATGTATGGAATGGGAGAAAACAGCATTATTGAGATTGCTGAAGCATTGGATGCAGGACTTGACGTGCATGATTTGACTTATTTAGATGGAACAGTTTTTAAAACAAAGGATTTATCTATGGTTCCAGATGATCATATCATGTTACCATCGTTTTTTGATATGACTCATGATAAAAAAGAATATGCCAAATCATTCGGTATTCAATATCGTAATACTGATCATTATAATGCCAAAACATTGGTTGAACCATATGAGGGATTTTATGTCGTACAAAATCGCCCTAATCGCCCATTAACGCAGATGGAGTTTGATGATACATATGCTTTGCCTTATCAAAGAACGTATCATCCAAGCTATGATTATATTCCAGCGATTGAAGAAGTGCGTTTTTCACTTATCAGTAATCGTGGCTGTTTTGGGGCCTGTAATTTCTGTGCTTTAAACTTTCATCAGGGACGTATCATTCAATCACGTTCTCATGAGTCGTTAGTTGAAGAAGCTAAGAAAATTATCCAGGATCCAGATTTTAAGGGTTATATTCATGATGTTGGAGGACCAACAGCGAATTTTAGATTTCCTAGCTGTGAAAAACAAACGACACATGGAGCCTGTCCGACCAGACAGTGTTTATGGCCAAAACCATGTCGTCAATTAAGAGTCGATCATAGTGATTATTTGGCTTTACTTAAAAAACTAAGAAGTTTAGAAGGTGTTAAAAAAGTCTTTGTTCGTTCGGGTATTCGCTATGATTATTTAATGTATGATCAGGATGATACATTTTTTAAAGAACTGATTCAACATCATATCAGTGGTCAATTAAAGGTTGCTCCTGAGCATATCAGTAATCAGGTTCTCGATAAAATGGGAAAACCTCATCGTGAACTGTATGAAAAGTTTGTGGATAAGTATAAACGACTCAATAAAGAGATGAACAAAAATCAGTATCTTGTTCCTTATTTGATGTCATCGCATCCAGGTAGTGATTTAAACAGTGCTATTGAATTGGCTGAATATTTAAGAGATATCCATCATCAGCCAGAACAGGTTCAGGATTTTTATCCAACTCCTGGAACTTTATCAACAGCTATGTATTATACAGAGTTAGATCCACGAGATTTGACACCTGTTTATGTTGCGAAAACACCAAAAGAGAAAGCAATGCAACGTGCTTTGATGCAATATCGTCGTCCACAAAATTATCATCTTGTCTATGAAGCTTTAACATTAGCAAAAAGAACAGATTTAATTGGTTTTCAAAAGAAATGTTTAATTAAACCAAAAGGTCAAAAACGTCCACTACGAAGGGGGTCATGATATGAAACGTACTGCTTTCTTTACATCATCCATGCATATCAATATTCGTTATCATGTTTATGAGCCTCAAGTTGTGATTCGTGTAAAAGGCATTGTGCAGATTCATCATGGCTTAGGAGAACATGCTGGACGTTATGAGCATTTTGCTTCTTTTCTAGCAAGTCAAGGCTTTGTGGTGGTAGTGAGTGATTTTGCTGGTCATGGACGTTCTTTAATTGATTTTGAACAGGGATATTTTGGAGAACATGATGGGCCTATGCATCTGATTGAAGATATGCATCATTTGCAGATGATTATTCGTGAAAAGTATCCTGATTCACCTTATTTCATGCTGGGAGTTGATTTAGGCTCTATTTTGATACGTAAGTATATGACTGTTTTTGGTGACTTTATTGAAGGAGCTTTATTACTGGGAACACCTTCAAAAGTTGATTTCTTCTATTTGAAACGTATTTATTTACGTTTATTAAAGATGTGGAAGGGACCACTTCATAAAGCACAACAATATTCTCGCTATCTTCGTCATCGTTTAAATAAAAGAATTCGCATGACAAGTGATATGGACTGGTTAACGAGTGATGAGGATGAAAGACAACGTTTTCTGGATGATCCTATGTCACATTTTGCATATACTGTTCAGGGATATCGAGATATTATTCATATGATACAGGAAGTCAATACTGAAAAAACAATCATGAGTATTCCTTCGTTTTTATCAATATATATTGGTATTGGTGAAAATGATCCTATGTGTCCTCATATTCAAAAACTTATTGAAAAATATAAAAAAATACCGCTTCAGGATCTGACATTTGAAATCTTTTCAGGGCAACGACATGCCTTGTTGTTTGAAAAAGATAAAAAGTTGGTTTATAAGAGTATACTGAAATGGCTAAATGAAAGGACATATTTATAAAGTACACTCATTGTTGGTTGACAAATGACTACTATAAGGGTATAAATACGAAGTAAATATATAAATAAAAGACTTGGCTTGTGCTAGGTCTTTGCTATTTTATATAGGTATAAACATAAATAAAAAGGGGTATAAATATGGCAAACAAAGATATGGATAAATTAATTGCTCATGCAAAAAATTCAGGATTTGTTTATCAGGGTTCTGAAATTTATGATGGGCTTGCAAACACTTGGGATTATGGTCCTTTAGGTGTGGAAATGAAAAATAATATTAAGAAATTATGGTGGAAACGTTTTATTCAGGAATCACCATATAATGTTGGATTAGATTCAGCAATTTTTATGAATCCACGTGTCTGGGAAGCTAGTGGGCATGTTGGTGGATTCAGTGATCCATTGATTGACTGTAAACATTGTAAAACAAGACATCGTGCTGATAAATTGATTGAAGATTATGATCCAAATATTCATAGTGATGGTTGGGCACCAGAAAAAATGATGGAATTTATTAGAGAACATCATATTCAATGTCCAAACTGTGGAAGTGAAGACTTTACAGATATTCGTGAGTTTGAATTGATGTTTAAAACATATATGGGTGTTGTCAAAGATGCCAAAAGTGTTGTTTATTTAAGACCTGAAACGGCTCAGGGAATTTTTGTGAATTTTAAAAACATTCAAAGAACATCACGTAAAAAAGTTCCATTTGGAATTGGTCAGATTGGGAAATCTTTTAGAAATGAAATTACACCAGGTAATTTTATCTTTAGAACAAGAGAGTTTGAACAGATGGAATTAGAATTCTTTACAAAGCCAGATACAGATTTAGAATGGTTTGATTATTGGAAAAATCAATGTATGCAATTTTTATTGGACTTAGGATTAAGTGCAGATAATTTAAGATTTAGAGATCATGAAAAAGAAGAATTATCATTCTATTCTAAGGCAACGAGTGATATTGAATATCTTTATCCATTTGGATGGGGTGAATTATGGGGTATTGCTGATCGTACAGATTATGACTTAGGTAGACATCAGGAATATTCTAAGAAAAATCTAGAGTATTTAGATCCTGAAACGAATCAAAAATACTTACCATATGTTATTGAACCATCAGTAGGGGCAGATCGTTTATTCTTATCTGTTTTAGCTGATGCTTATGAGGAAGAACAGTTGGAAAAAGAAACACGTCTTGTGATGCATTTCCATCCAGCTGTGGCACCTGTAAAAGCAGCTATTTTACCACTTACAAAAAAACAAAGTGATAAAGCTATGGAAGTTTATCAGTTGTTAGCTAAGGAATTTAATGTGGAATACGATGTTGCTGGACAGATTGGAAAACGTTATCGTCGTCAGGATGCAATAGGAACACCATATTGTATAACTGTTGACTTTGACAGTGAAAATGATCAGTCTGTCACATTAAGAGATCGAGATACAATGGAGCAGGTTCGTTTACCAATTCATGAACTTGTAGATTATCTTACAAAAAAGATTCGTTTTTAATAAAGGAGGGCATATATGGCACGTCTATCACAGGAAAAGATAAATGAAATCAGGCAGAGCGTTGATATTGTTGATGTGATTGGCGAGTATCTTCCTTTGGAGAAGAAAGGAAGAAATTACATAGCATTATGCCCTTTTCATGATGATAAACATCCTTCAATGTCTGTTTCGCCTGATAAGCAAATTTTTATGTGTTTTGTGTGTGGTACGGGAGGCAATGTTTTTACATTTTTACAGAAATATTTAAAAATATCATACATAGAAGCTGTTAAAAAAGTTGCCGAAATAGGTCATATTGATTTAAGTGAATATCATTTAGATGTCGTTTCATCACCGATTTCTAAAGAAAATGCTTCACTTTATCAAATGCACGAAGAAGCACAGAAAATTTATAGTTACTATCTCAATACAAAATTGGGACTGGAAGCAAAAGCTTATTTAACGAAACGTCATTTTTCTGATGAATTGATTAAAGAATTTCAAATTGGCTATGCACCTTTGCAGTCAACTTTATATCAGGCATTTGAAAAATTGGGCTTTCAGGAAATAGATATGGTCAAGTCTGGGCTGATTGTAGAATCATATCAGCATTTTGACCGTTTCCAAGATCGTATTATGTTTCCATTGTATAATCAGCAAGGACAGGTTGTTGGATTTAGTGGACGTATTTATAAACCAACACAAACTGACAGCAAGTATATCAATTCTCCTGAATCTGATATTTTTATCAAAGGACAGACGCTTTATCATTACCATCAATGTAAAGAAGCGGTTAAAGAAGCTGGATTTATATACTTACTGGAAGGATTTATGGATGTCATAGCGATGTATAAAGCAGGTATTGAAAATACAGTCGCTATTATGGGAACAGCTCTGACAAAGGGACATATTCAGGCTTTACGTCGTCTGACACATCATGTTCATTTGTGTTTGGATGGTGATCAGGCTGGGCAAACAGCTATGAGTAAAGCTGCCAGAGAATTGGAGGAAGCTGGTTTTCAGGTATCCATTATTGTTTTACCTGATAATCATGATCCTGATGAAATCTATGAAGAACATGGTAAAGAAGGATTACAGGAAGCCCTTAAAAAGACATTGAAACCGATTGAATTTTTAATGAATTTTGAGTATCAGAAAATAGATTCTCAAAATTATGATGATCGTAAAAATTATTTAGAGAAAATGTGTTATGAAATTGCTAAAATTCATGATCCTATTGATCAGGATTATTACATTCAGGTTTTATCGAAACAGTCAGGTTTTTCTTATGATCTGATTCATCAGCAGATCAATGGGATGAAACCTCAATTTCATCAAGAAACAAGAGTCTCGCAAAAGAAAATAACACATTTAAAGGATAAATATCAGCAAGCTGAACATGATTTGTTATTTTATATGTTAAATCATAAAAGTGTCGCTTTGAAATATGAAGCAAAAGCAGGTTTTATGTACAATGATCAATATCGTATCATTGCTTCTTATATTATTGACTACTATCGTCATCATAATCAATTAGAAATTGCAGATTTGATAAATAGTATACAAAAAGAAGATTTGATACAAACTGTGGTAGAGATTGCACAATCTCCTTTGCCTCAAGAATATGAAGAAAAAGCGATAGATGATTATATAGAAACCATAGGAAATCATGCAAAGAAAATGAAAAAAGAACAGTTATTAGAACAATTTCGTTATATATTAGATCCTCAACAAAAGGCACAGATTTTAAATGAGATTGTTAAATTAGGAGGTCAATAAAAAGTAATATGAAAAAGGATATGAAAAAGAAAGCAACACCAGTGACATTGGATGATTTGAAGAATTTAATCAAAGAAACAGCTGAAGCTATGGGTGGTAAATTATCTCAAGATGATTTAGATGCCTTTTTAACAAAGTATGACTTAGATGATGAATCAGCTGAAGAATTATTATCTTTTATTACGGATAATGATATTTTAATTGAAGATGGATTTGATGCTTTAGATGATATTGATGATGATCAGTTAATGAGTGGTATGGCAAGTGATTTGGATGATCTTGAAGCATTAGAAACATTGGATGATTTGGATAATTTAGATGATTTAGATTCAGATATTGACAATGATGTTGCTGATTTAGACTTTGGTGGCGATTTTGACATGTTAACAGGAGATACTGTTAATATGTACAGCAATGAGGAAGAAGATGATTCTAATCAGCTTGGAAGCAATGTAAAAATTAATGATCCAGTGAAAATGTATTTAAAAGAAATTGGACGTGTTGAATTATTAAGTCATGACGAAGAAATTTCTCTTGCGAAAAGAATATTAGACGGTGATGAAGAAGCTAAAAAGAAATTGGCAGCTGCTAACTTACGTCTTGTTGTATCTATCGCAAAAAGATATGTTGGTAGAGGAATGTTATTCCTTGATTTGATTCAAGAAGGAAATATGGGGCTTATCAAAGCTGTTGAAAAATTTGATTATACAAAAGGATTTAAGTTTTCTACATATGCAACATGGTGGATTAGACAAGCTATTACACGTGCTATTGCAGATCAGGCCAGAACAATTCGTATTCCAGTTCATATGGTTGAAACGATCAATAAATTAACAAGAGTTCAAAGACAATTGATCCAAGAATTAGGACGTGAACCTTCAGCAGAAGAAATTTCTGAAAAGATGGATGGCATGACACCAGAAAAAGTACGTGAAATTCAAAAGATATCTTTAGAACCTGTATCATTAGAAACGCCAATTGGTGAAGAAGATGATTCACATTTAGGAGATTTCATTGAAGATGAAGGGGCAATGTCACCAGATGATTATGCTGCGAATGAATTATTAAAAGATGAATTAAATGAAGTTTTATTAGAATTAACAGATCGTGAAGAAAAAGTTTTACGTTTACGTTTTGGTCTTGATGATGGTCGTACGAGAACACTTGAGGAAGTTGGTAAAGAATTTAATGTCACACGTGAACGTATCCGTCAGATTGAAGCCAAAGCTTTAAGAAAATTAAAACATCCATCACGTTCAAAACGTTTAAAGGATTTCTTAGATCGTTAATATGAAACTATCAAAAAGATTACAGGCCATTGCGGACTTGATTATCAAATATAAACATGGAGAAAGTCTTGGAGATATAGGAACTGATCATGCTTACTTACCTTGTTATTTAGTGAATGAAAATGTCATTCAAAAGGCTTATGCCTGTGATATAGCGAAGGGACCTATCCAAGCATCTATAGAAACGATTGGGAGTTATCATTTAGAGAATAAAGTCATACCACTGCTTGGCAGTGGTATTCATCCACTTTTAGATCAACAAGTCGATATGATTAGTATTTGTGGTATGGGTGGTAAGTTAATTGTGGATATATTAGATGAATTTCCTGAATATATCCAAGATCAACGATTATTTTTACAGGCTAATGTAGGTTTAGAAGTTTTACGTGAGTATCTTTATTTACATCAGATAGAAATTATTGATGAAGATATTGTGAAAGATGCACATCATATTTATGAAATTATGGTTTGTCAGAAAACATCAAAACAACTTTCTTATCAGGAAGAAGATATTTATTTTGGACCTTATTTAAGACAAAAGAAAAATACTTTATTTTATGAAAAATGGAGAAGACAATTACATATTTATCAAAATATATTGACTTCTTTAGAGGAAAACCATCCTCGTTATCAGGAAGTTTTACATATGATTGAAATGATAGAAGGTGAGCTCAATGAAGGCTAAAGAGATTATTGCAGTTATGGAAAAGCATTTTCCTCTTTCTTTACAGGAAGAATGGGATAAATGTGGATTACAGATTGGTCAGATTGAAACAGAAGTTTCTAAGATAATGATTGCGTTAAATGCTGATTTACAGACTATTGATGAAGCCATTAGGAATCAATGTCAGATGTTAATTACACATCATCCATTTTTATTAGATCCCATTGTGAATATTGATCAGGATGATTTTATGGGCGCATTTATTTTTAAAGCTATTGAACATCATATCGTTGTTTATAGCTCACATACGGCTTTAGATAATGTGGCAATGAATGAATGGCTCATGGAAGCATTAGGTGTTCATGATATCGAACGTGGTGAAGATGGAATCACACGTATAGCCACTTTGAATCATCCTATGACAATGGATGATTTTCTTGACCATGTACAGACAACTTATCATTTAAAGCATTTTCAATATGCTGGACATGCTGATATGGTTCGTAAGGTTGCGATATGTGGGGGAAGTGGAGCAGATTTTATGTCACAGTTCTATGGAAAAGCAGATGCCTATTTAACTGGAGATACCAAATATCGTCATGCGAAAAATGCAGTTGACCATCATATGTTATTGGTTGATATTCATCATCATGCAGAAAACATTATGGTGAGAAAATTAAAAGAATTATTAGAAAAGGAAGTGAATGTAGAGATAATAGAAGGAAGTTCTCCAGATTATTATCACTACCGATAATATGATTTTGACAACCATGTGTTATATTCAAAAGGATCATCAGACACTTATGCTCCATCGCATAAAAAAAGAAAATGACATCAATGGTGGAAAATGGATTGGTGTTGGTGGTAAATTTGAAGAGGGTGAAAGTGCTGAAGAATGCATGAGACGAGAAATCTATGAAGAAACAGGTTTAACAGCTTTAAAACTTCAACTTCATGGATTTGTTGTTTTTCCTAAACTTTACCACGGTCAGGATGAAGGGATGTTTGTTTATACATGCTGGGATTTTAGTGGTGAAATTCATGAATGTGATGAAGGTATTTTACAATGGATCGACAATGATCAGATTTCATCTTTACCTATGTGGGAAGGTGATTATCATTTCTTTGAATGGATTCAAGATTCAAAATTTCATAGTGCAAAGATTGTTTATGAAAATGATCAGTTAATAGATTATCAGGAAAGTTGCTATTAAGGTTTAAAAATGAAGAAAATTGTAATTGGATTGATTGCTGCTTTCTTTTTTATCATTGCTTATTTTTATTTGTCAAGTCAAAAAATTTCACCATTAGAAAAAGAAATAGCAACAGATATTTTTCATGGAATTCAAGAATCAAAAGAACCATTAGAAGATATTTTCAATCAGAATATGACTGAAGAATCGGTAGATCAAGTCTGGTTAAGAATATCTGAATTTTGTGATTATGGCTATGATTTGGATCGGTTAAATGAATATCAAAGGAATTTTTGGCTGGTGTTTCATTTTCTTGGAGAAACAGGGAGTGGTGGTATTGAACAATTTTTTTATAATGGTTATGAATTTGTTGAATCTACACTTCATACTTTACAAACTTTAAAGTTGAATGATAGTTATCAATACTTAAAGAATGCCCATGAGATTGTAGAAAGGTATAGTGATCCAAAAATGTCTGAGCAGTTAAATAAAATAGATGAGTACTACTACAATGATGTAGAAGAAGAATGTTATCATTTTCTTATTCAATATCTTCAAGAATATAAAGATGAATTTATAGAAAAATGAATTGATGAAATAACAATTTGAATTTTAACACTCTTAGGAGTGTTTTTCTTTATAGTGTCGTTTGTCTTGAGTGTGGTCAAGGTTTCATCTATAATATTTATGGAGGTATGGAATATGAAAGATTTATATTTAATGAGGCATGGTGAAACATTATTTAATCAAAGAAGAAAGATACAGGGATGGTGTGATTCTCCATTAACTGAAAAAGGAATAGAACAAGCTCAAAAAGCAGGAGAATTATTAAAAGATATTCATTTTGATCATTGTTATAGCTCTACGGCTGAAAGATGTTGTGATACACTTGAACTTGTGACTCATCAACCTTATCAAAGATTGAAGGGAATTAAAGAAAGATATTTTGGTGTGTTTGAAGGTGAAAGTGAAGATTTAAATCCTCCTGTTGATAAATATGATGATTTCTTTCCTATTTATGGGGGAGAAACAAGATTACAGGTTATGGAAAGAATGGTAACAACGCTAAAGGATATTATGGAACAGGATGCATGTCAGACTGTTTTGGCTGTATCACATGCTGGAGCTTGTCGTTGTTTTTTATCACATTTAGGGCAACCTGAACAATTATTGAATGGTCAAAAATTAGGGAATTGTAGTATTTTACATTTTCATTATGATCAAGGTCAATTTACATTTGTTGAAATGTTGAATATTTAAGAAATGAGGCACTCTTAGAAGTGCTTTTTATTGTGAAATGATTTTTGGTAATGATTCAAAAGCGATTCCATTATATCAATCATTAAGTATTGATTTTCAAAAAAATATACAGTCTTATTTAGTGGGATTACGCACTTTATCTATTTATGAAAGATGGATTGAACATCATGAAAAAGAAGCTTTAATAATTGATCAAAAATTAGATACATATCAATCATCTTATCCATATCGTGTTGAAATAGAAATGCAAAAAGATCTTATTCAAAATATTAATTCTTTAAGAACCATAGATTTTGTAGATTTATAGTATTGTAAAAATAAAAAACAGGAGTACAATAATTGTTTGTATAGGGAAAGGGGAGAAAAGGATGGATCAAAGTCGAAAATCTACAGATTTGATTTATGGAGGTATAGCAAAATCTATTTTTTGGTTTTCAATCCCACTTTTGATTGGAAATCTATTCCAGCAACTATATAATACTGTAGATGCATATGTCGTAGGGAATTATGTTTCTAAACAGGCATTGGCTGCTGTTGGGGCGTCTTCACCTATCACAAATATGCTTATTGGTTTTTTTATGGGATTGGCAACAGGTGCAGGAGTTGTGATTGCTCAATACTACGGAGCCAATGATTCTAAAAGATTAAAACAGGCTATTCATAGTTCAGCAGCTTTAACGATTGTTATGGCTATTTTCTTAACGATTGTTGGTGTTTTATTCACTAATCCACTTCTACATATGATAGGTATACCTGCAGATGTGTTTCCTGAATCATCAACATATTTAACAATTTATTTTGGTGGAATCACTTTTGCATTGATTTATAATATGGGGGCAGGTGTTTTACGTGCTGTTGGAGATTCAAAAAGGCCACTCTATTTTCTAGTAGCAGCCTGTTTAACAAATATTGTGTTAGATTTATTGTTAGTGAGAGGTTTCCATATGGGTGTAGCAGGAGCAGCTATTGCGACTGATGTTTCTCAGGCATTAAGTGCTTTACTGGTTTGTATTGTCTTGATGAAAAGTGATGAAGTCTATGCTTTAAAAATAAGAAAAATTCGTTTTCATCTTCCTATTTTAAAGCGTATTATTATGATTGGATTGCCTACGGCTTTACAACAAAGTATTGTGTCTTTATCTAATGTCGTGGTGCAATCTTATGTCAATGTTTTTGGCTCAGATGTTGTGGCAGGTTATTCAGCAACGATTCGTATTGATGGTTTTGTGAATTTGCCTTTACAAAGTTTTAATATGGCAATTACAACATTTGTTGGACAAAATATTGGAGCTAAGCGATATGATCGTGTCAAACGTGGTTCAAAGATAGCTTTATGGATGACTTTTGCGGTTGTGGGAGCTATGACTGTCTTTTTATTCTTCTTTGGAAGAGATGTTATTCGTATCTTTAATAGCGATCAGGCAGTAGTAGAAGCAGGATGGAAAATGTTATTTGCCTTTTTAACATGTTATATGTTATTACCAATTGTGCAGATTTATAATGGTGTTTTAAGAGGAGCTGGAAAATCATCTATCCCAATGTATATTATGGTATTTAATTTTGTTATTTTAAGACAGATTTATTTAGCTATTGTAACTTCAATGACATCTGATGTTTTCTTTGTTTTCTTTGGCTGGCCAGTGACATGGATCAGTGCTGCTATTATGTTTATTATTTATTATCATAAAGTGAAATGGTTACCTGATGATTAAGTTTTCCTTTCTGGAAAACTTTTTTAATAAAAAAATGCATGAAAACATGCATTTAGTCTAATATTTTTGTTAAGTCTATCGGTTGTTTAAAGAAGGTCTGAGGATCATTTTCATTAAATTGATGTAAGAATTCTATAACTTGATTTGTTAAATAGGTTGGTGTAGATGCACCTGAAGAGACTGCAGCTTTCTTTTTCCCTTTTAACCAGTTAATATTTAAATCATCAAGACTCTCAATCATATGAACTTCTTTCTTTTCACTAGCAATGCTTGCTAGTTTTTGAGTATTGTTAGAATGAGGATCACCCACAATGAAAACAATATCAATATCTTCTTCCATGTTTTTAATAGCTTCTTGTCTGATTTTCGTTGCTGTACAAGTTTCTTTTTCGATTGTGACATGAGGAAGTATCGTTTTGGCATACTCACATAAATCATAGACATCGTATAAAGACATGGTTGTCTGATTCGTCATCACATAATGCTTATTTGGATCCATCATTTGAATATCATTTTTGCTGGTAATCAAATGAACTCGTTTTTCATCAATAGAAATAGCACCTTCAGCTTCAGGATGTCCTTTTTTTCCAATATATAAAATGTCATATCCTTCATTCAATTTCTTTTTGATTAAATCATGTGTCTTAATCACATCTAAACATGAAGCATCAATGACATTGAGACCTTTATTTTTCGCTTTTTCAAATACCTGATCACTGGCACCATGAGCAGTGACAATGACGGTTCCGTGTTGAATCTGATCTAATAATTCTAGACGTGTTTGACCAGGAATATCAATTGTCTGAATACCTCTTTCTTTTAATGCATCAACAATATATTGATTATGAACAATCATTCCTAAGATATAAATAGGTTGTTGTTCATTTTGTGCGTTTTTAGCTATTTCAATAGCACGGACGACACCTTTACAGTATCCTCTTGGGGTAATAGCTTTCACTTGCATACCTTTTCACCTCCACTTCATTGTATCATAATTTCTTGTGATGATGAAGAAATCTTTATATAATGAAAGCAGGTGGTTGATGATGCATATTCAGGAAGTTTCTCAACAATTAAATTTATCTAAGAAAGCGATTATGATTTATGAACAAAAAGGGGTCATTCATCCTCAAAAAGATGTTCATGGTTATCGTGTTTATCAACAGAAAGATATTGAAAGATTAATGCAGATTAAATGTTTAAGACAACTTGATTTCTCTATTTCTCAAATTAAAGATATACTGATCAATAATCAATATGATATTTTTGATCTGAAAAAAGAAGAATATGAAAAACAGATTTTTGATATTGAAACATCATTACAATATATTGATGATGTGAAAAAGAGTTTGACGCAAAAACAGACATTAGATAATTTAAGCCATCAGCTAGAACAAACCAAACAATTGAAAAAAATCAATTCTTCTACACAAACCATCCTACCCTTTGAAAAAATCATAATTTGTTTATCTATTTTTATTTATGCTTTATTTTTATTTGATAATGACTCATTTTTATCTATATTGGCTTCTTTAGCCATGTTACTTATTTTAGTGATTCACTTTTCTTCTACATTTAGACTGTTTTTATATGAAATTTATCAAAAAATAAAAAAATAGTTGCTTTACCCCAAGGGTAGTGCTGTAAAGTCAAGGTGAGGTGAGATACCATGATGATATTTTGGGTAGCTATTTTACTGATATTGATAGTGATTATGGTTTTGAAAGGCTTATGGAATGTTTTTATGCATAAACGATTAGTTCAACTGTTTCCATATCAGCTTGAAAAGGATGAAATAGAATGGAATGAGGAATATGCTGAAACTTTAAAAGAAAAAGCAATATCTAAACAGGAAATTGATGATTTTCAGTTATTAAAAGTTTTACAGAAATGTGACTTTACCTATACGAATATAGGTAGAGAATATATGTATGGTCGTATGTTATCAAAACAATGTGATCATCGTTTGTTAGAAATGATGGTTCAGCGTTATCAGAATCCTCAAATCTTATCTGATACACTTTATCATCTTTATCAGTTAAGTAAAGAATATGACGCATGTTTAGGCTTGTTTCAGCATTCTCAAGTCTTTTCGTTATGGGAAAGACGACTTATCATGTGCTTAGGTTTTTGTCCGATTGTATTTATCATCATGTGGTTTTTCTTAGGTGAGCTGATTTTTTTACCACTTTGTATATATGCAGCTTTGATGATTCTTTTGAATACTTATTATAGTCAACGTACAAAGACTATTGTGACGGAAACAATGAGTTATTGTTTTATGATTGAAGCATTATCACATTTGGTTAAACATTGTGTTTTTCCTGAAGAAGATATTCAAAAATTAAAGCCAATGCTTAAAAAAGCAAAGAGATATACAGTATTGGCACGTGTCATTTATAAGATTTCTAAAATAGATGTTTTCTATTTCACACAGACAATCCAAAGCTTCTTTATGTTATCACTACATCAATATCTCATATTATTAAAGCATCAAGAAGACATGGAAAGCTATATGCTTACTTTCTATGAATATTTAGGAACTGCAGATGTTGCTTTAAGTGTGCGATTAGTACGTGAACGTTATGTCACGTGTTTGCCTGAATTAACACAAGATAAACAGCTTTCATTTGTCGAAGCTTACCATCCTTTAATTTCTAATCCTGTAAAAAATAGTTTTTCAACAACACGTTCTTGTATGATTACAGGATCCAATGCATCAGGTAAGTCTACATTCTTAAAAATGATTGGTATCAATATGCTGATGGCGAAAACTTTGCATACATGTTTTGCAGATGAATGGAAGTGTTATCATTATACGATTCATAGTGCCATTCATATGAAAGATGATTTAACATCAGGAGATAGCTATTATGTAAAAGAAATTAAAACTTTAAAAGCCATGATAGATGATGTGAAAGAAAAGGATTGTATGATCTTTATTGATGAAATTTTAAGGGGAACAAATGAAAAAGAACGTGTGATGATTTCTCAGGCTATTTTGACTTATTTATTTCAAAGTTCATCATTGATTTTGGTGACAACACATGATTTATCTTTGGTTGAAAAGTTTCCTTGGATTGATCAGTATTGTTTCCGTGATGCGATTGTGAATAATCAATTATCCTGTGATTATAAAATACATCAGGGACGTTGTACAGTAGGAAATGCGATTGCATTATTAGAAATTTATGGATATGATGCAGACATTATCAATGCTATAAGAAAGCCTAACTAGGCTTTCTTACTGGTAACATATTCTCAAAAGTCTGTGGTTCCACTTGAACATTTTTATCAATATCCTCATCTATGTCATCTAAATCAAAACTCTTCACAGCTTTAACAACACGGAAAGCTGTTTTGGCGTTATGCAAAACAGGACGTAATTGATTGATAATAGGAATGAGCTGATTAGCCGTATAAAGTGTTTTTTGAGCTGTCTGAATCGTTGATGAAAGATTCATCTGATGAAGTGAATATCTCATAGATTGTAATAATGATGGTTTTTGATACATCATTGGTGGATAATAGGGATAAAAATCATAAGGTGGATATTGTGGATACATGATTAACACCTCCTATGTTAAGATATGTTAAAAGAAAAAAGATGATACTTGTGTTTTGGATAAAGAAAAATAAAGACTTTGAAGAGAAATCATCAAAATCGTCATGAGATATTTTATGCTCTTTGTTTATAAATGAGAAGATTAACAATACTGCCAAGCATGATATAAATCATCCAAAAAAGAATAAATCCAACATAGGAAGCATCAAGAAGAGGATATGGAGCAGTTCCTAAGCCACTTGTCATGATGTTATATGCCATAGATAAAGGAATGAATGTTAATATCCATATATTTATGGACCAAAATAATTGTTTGGCTTTTGTCTGAGAAGATTGATCTGATATGACCATACCAATACCATAAATCATACATCCAAAGATAATCAAAATGAGTCCAGTGAGTGTTGCGATTGCAGTTTGTTTTTCATTCCATATCATTGCGGCAACAATCAATCCAAGGGCATTCATTGTTGTTGCGACGATTGTAAAAATGACACCATTAGGTTTTTCGTGCGTTGATATAGACTCACAAGGAGTGGGCTCAATACCTTTGAGTAAATAGTCTGTTGTTACTTCAAAAAAGTCACTCAATAAAATAATCTTTTCAATGTCTGGTAAAGTTTGTTCGCTTTCCCATTTAGAAACGGATTGTCGTGAAACACCAATTTGATTGGCAAGTTCTTCTTGTGATATTCCTTTTACTTTTCTTAAATGTTGTATTCTATCAGCAATGTTCATATATAGTCTCCTTTCTTAGGCACTCATATTATAACAAAGAATGAAAAAGCAATACTACCAACTGATGTGGTCATTTTGACAACTTTTACGTTCTTTTTGTCACTTTGTTTGCTTTTGCTTCATAAAAGGCTTTTTATTATTGTATCTAGGATTATTTGTAATATCAAGATATATGTCAAATATGTCTTTCCATCTTTTTTGCTTTGACAAATAATCAAAGAAAATATAAGATTTTATCAAAGTTTTTTGC
Source organism: Clostridium sp. AUH-JLR23 (assembly GCF_964238065.1). Taxonomy (NCBI): domain Bacteria; kingdom Bacillati; phylum Bacillota; class Clostridia; order Eubacteriales; family Clostridiaceae; genus Clostridium; species Clostridium sp. AUH-JLR23. The sequence continues at coordinate 8,452 of NZ_CAXSKY010000005.1, read as the reverse complement.
TTTTTTAAAAGTTTTAGTGTATAATCATATGGCTAAAAGGAGGCGATTATATGAAATTATTTGAACAATATCAATTTCAACCTTTTGTAAAAGAAACATTACAAAAGTTGAATTTTCAATCACCAACAGAAATTCAAAAATCAGTCATTCCACTTGTTTATAAACATCGAGATGTGATTGGCATATCACAGACAGGAACAGGGAAAACACATGCTTTTTTAATTCCAATTATGGATATGATAGAGACATCAGCAGATTGTGTGCAGGCAGTCATTACTGCTCCTACAAGAGAATTGGCACAACAGATTTATGATCAGGCTAAAGTTTTTACAAATTATAATAAGAATTTAAGGGTTTCATTAATCATTGGTGGTAAAGATAAACAAAAAACAATTTCAAAGTTGAATGTTCAACCTCATTTGGTTATTGGAACACCTGGACGAATTAAAGATTTATCTTTAGAGGAACAGGCTCTTAAAATTACAACTGCGGATATATTTGTCATTGATGAAGCAGATATGACATTAGAGTATGGTTATTTAGAGGATATTGATGCGGTACTGGGAAAGATGAAAGAGAATCTTCAGATGCTTGTCTTTTCCGCAACAATTCCACAAATGTTAAGACCATTCTTAAAGAAATATATGGACTCACCAAAGATTATAGAAATTGATGAGCATCTGTCAACATCATGTAATATTTCACATTATCTGGTTCCAACGAAACATCGTCAGCGTTATGAAGTTTTAAAAAATATTATGCAGGTCATTGATCCCTACATTTGTATTATCTTCTGTAATAAACGTGAAGAAGTTGAACAGTTAAGTCATCAGTTGCGTGAAGATGGCTATAAGGTTGGAGAAATACATGGAAATCTGGAACCAAGAGAAAGACGACAGATGATGCGTCGTATCAAAAATATGGAATATCAATATATTGTCGCAACTGATATTGCTGCAAGAGGGATTGATATTGATGGTGTCAGTCATATTATTAATATGGAATTTCCAACTGAGCTAGATTTCTATATTCATCGTAGTGGTCGTTGTGGACGTGGAAAATATACGGGTGAATGTTATAATATGTATGATACGTATAATCAACAAATGGTTGAAGCCTTGGAGAAAAAAGGTATTCATTTTGAAGTCAAGGAATTAAAAGGACAGCAGTTTAAACAAAGTCAAGAACGAGAAAAACGTAAGACACGTGTTAAACATCAAACTGAACTAGAAAAGAAAATCTCAGCTATTGTCAGAAAACCAGCCAAAGTGAAACCTGGATATAAGAAAAAACGTAAAAGACAAATTGAAGCTATGGTTCAAAAAGAAAGACGTGCGATGATTAAACAGGACATTAGAAGACAAAAGAAAGAACGTGCAAAACAGGCACAAAGAGAAAAACGTGAAAGAGAGGCACAGTAATGTTGAAGATTGGTAGTCATGTTTCCATGAGTGGAAAAGAAATGATGCTAGGATCAGTGAAAGAAGCTTTATCCTATGATGCAACGACATTTATGTTTTATACAGGTGCTCCACAAAATACTGCCAGAAAACCAGTGAGTCAGTTACGTGTTGAAGAAGCCAAAGCATTGATGGCAGAACATCATATTGATATTCAGGATGTTGTTGTTCATGCGCCATACATTATCAATTTGGCAAATACGATTAAGCCTGAAACATTTGAGTTAGCTGTACGCTTTTTAAAAGAAGAAATTGAAAGATGTGAAGCTATTGGTATCAAACGTTTGGTTTTACATCCTGGTTCTCATGTCAAAGCAGGGGATGAGGCTGGCTTGGATCAGATTGTAAAAGGATTGAATGAAGTCTTACATGAAGACCAAAAAGTACATATTGCTTTAGAAACAATGGCAGGTAAGGGAAGTGAAGTTGGAAAAACTTTTGATCAGCTTCAGTATATTATTGAACATACAAAGCTATCTTCTTTACTGGGTGTTTGTTTGGATACTTGTCATTTACATGATGCAGGTTATGATTTAACTCATTTTGATGACTTGTTGAAAGAATTTGATCAAAAGATAGGTTTAGATCGTTTATTGGTTGTTCATGTGAATGATTCTAAAAATGAACGAGGCGCTCATAAAGATCGTCATGAAAATATTGGATATGGATATATTGGTTTTGATACACTCAATACTATTGTTCATCATCCTCAATTAAAAGATGTTCCAAAGATTCTTGAAACACCTTATATTGATGGAAAAGCTCCTTATCGTGAAGAAATTAATATGTTTGTTCATCAAACATTTAATAATGGTTTAAAATAATGATTTAATAATACAAGTATTTTTTGACAAGTGAATTCACTTGTCAATTTTTTTATATAGTTTTCTAGAACAAAATGATATTGTTCATGTTGTAAGGCGTATTGATTGTTTTTAATCATGTTTAATAATCTTTGTTGTGTAGATTGATCAAGTTCGATATCAAATTCTTTTAAAAGAACTTGAAAATCATCTAATTGAAGTGATGATATATATTCATTGTTTTGATTTGTCATAATTTCCTCCTTAACTATATCCTATGTAGGCGTTAAGAAAATAGACCACATTTTTGATAAGACTTGCGTCAAATATCAATTGTATGATAGAATATGAGCGTTTTAAATAGAAAGGATTAGAAAGATGAGTAAAGTTAATCAATTAGGAAATTACAAAGGAATTGAAGTCAAAGTGACTTCACGTCAAGTATTAGACGAAGATGTTGAAAAAGAAATCCAACATTTATTATCACAAAAGAGTCAATTGGTTGAAAAAGAAGGAACTGTTGAAAACGGGGATGTCACAACAATTGATTTTAAAGGATTAAAAGATGGAGTGGCTTTTGATGGTGGAACTGCTGAAGGATATCAATTAGAAATTGGTTCTGGATCATTTATACCAGGATTTGAAGAACAGATGATTGGTATGAAAAAAGGAGAAACAAGAGATTTAAATCTAACTTTCCCAGAAAATTATGGGGTTGCTGATTTAGCAGGTGCAGATGTTATTTTCCAGGTTACAGTTCATCACATTGCATCAAAAGTACAAGCTCAACTTGATGAAGAATTCGTTAAATCTTTCCAAATGCCAGATATTGAGACAGTGGAAGATTTCAAAAAGAAAGTCAGAGAAAGTTTAGAAAATCAAAATGCTCAGACATTACGTGCTGAAAAAGAAAATAAAGTTTTAGGTGTTTTGATTGAAAACAGTGATGTAGAAGTAGATGAAGCTGATATTCAAAAAGCTTTAGATCAACATGTTCAATATGTCAGCAATGAATTAGCTGGACAAGGTATGGCTTTAGAACAATATCTTCAAATGATGGGAATGGATATGGATGCATTACATGCACAATTAATGCCAGCTGCTAAACAACAAGCTATTTTTGAAGCTATTATTGATGAAATTATTCGTGTTGAAAATTTAATGACAAGTGATGAAGATGTTGACCGTCAGGTTGATTTGATGTCACAACAATATCAAATGGATAAAAAAGATATTTTAGAAAAGATTGATTTAGAAGGTTTAAGACGTGATTTAAATCGTATTCAAGCAAGTCAATTGATTTTAAACAGTGCTAAATTTATTATGGAGTAAAGATTGTCTCAGGGCAATCTTTGTTTTTATTTATTTTATAAATCTGCTAATAAACATATTATAATATAATGGATATAGATGTTGGTGAGAGTTGAAAGAGAGATGAGACTATGAAAAATCAGAATATTTTTATAAGTTTAGGAATTGTCATTTATATTGTGATGTCTGGGATAGATAAATTTGTTTATAGGCTTCCAAATATGGTTTATATTCCCATTGCTATTTTAGGTATTATTTTGATTCTGATTGGTTTTTTAAAAATAAAAAAAGACAATCATTGACAAATGTGAGTAAGAAGATGTTATTTAAAGATAATAAAATATGAGGATTGTCCAAGATCGTTTAATGAAATGATAAAAATGAAGAGGATAAAGTGTGTCGGTATTAAGAAATTTTGAATATTATAAAGAAGAAATAGAATTAGCACTGATTCAAAATGCTGGTGTAGAAATTGAGCTTTATTCCATTGTAGCAAGTATGATAAGAGAATCACAAAATACATCTCCATTATCTATACGAGATGTATCTGCAAGGAGAAAAAGTGATATTTCAATGAAGTTTTATGGGCAAGCAGGTTTCCCGGATTTTGTTGTATTGGCAAGAGAAAAGGACAGTAATGCGAAGCTATATGGATGTATTGAAGTAAAAATGCCAACAGTTTCACTTGATGGAAATGATGAACAGTTAAATGGACATATTCAATCGTTTAAAAAGGTTCTTTATACAAATGGAATCAGATGGATATTTTTTGAGAATGATATAAAAAATGTTCTTTTTGATATTGAACTTGGAGATATAAATAAGAGTCAAATTCTTTGGAAATCACAGAAATATTGGGATGATTTATTACGATGTATATATCAAATCAAATGGGATTTATAAAAGATAGTAGAAATAAAAAACACCAATATAAAAAAGCAATGATTTTTTGTCATTGCTTTTCTATCATTTTGAGTATTTCATCTTTTAAGACTTGGACCATGTCTTCTTGTTTGACTTTTTTTATAACTTCACCTTTTTTAATCAATAAACCTTCTTTAACACCACCGGCAATACCAATATCAGCATGTTTTGCTTCACCAGGGCCATTGACTGCACATCCCATAATGGCGACTGTGATATCAGCATGGATAGTATTCAAGAAATCTTCAATCTCATTTGCGACTGGAATCAAATCATATTGAATACGACCACAAGTTGGACATGATACCAAACTTGGAACATGATCAATCAGTTCTAATTCCTTTAATAATGTTTTAGCAACTTTGATTTCTTCTACAGGATCAGCACTTAAAGAGACACGAATGGTATTACCAATACCCTGATATAACAATGTACCAATACCTAAACTTGATTTGATCGTTCCACCAAGCTTTGTGCCAGCTTCTGTAACACCAATATGTAAAGGACAATCAAAAGTCTGACTAGCAAGAGTATAAGCTTCGATGGTTAATAAAGTATTGGATGATTTTAAAGAAATGGCATAGTCATGAAAATCTAATGACTCTAAAATATCAACATGTTTTTTGGCACTTTCAATCATCCCTTGTGCCGTTGGTTTTCCATATTTTTCTAAAATATCTTTTTCTAAAGAACCACCATTGACACCAATACGAATAGGAATATGATGTTGTTTGCAGGCTTCTACAACAGCTTTAACCTTATCCATAGAACCAATATTACCAGGATTGATACGAATTTTATCAATACCATTTTCAATTGCCAGTAAAGCCAAACGATAGTCGAAATGAATATCAGCAATTAGAGGAATATGAATCTGTTTTTTGATATCAGCAATTGCTGATGCATCCTCTTTATCAAAAATCGCCACTCTTACCATTTCACAACCTGCTTTTTCCAACTCATGAATCTGTTTAACAGTTGCTTCTACATCTTTTGTTTTGGTATTGCACATAGATTGAATAATGACATGATTATTGCCACCCATTGTTAAATGTCCAATTTGAAATGATCTTGTTTCTGTTCTTAACATAATCTAACCTCGTTTCTGTTTTTATTATACACGAAGTTATTCAAAAAATAAATCTATTCCCTATTTTCTATTGAGAGTGATTTTTTCATATATTAAAGTTATCGAAAATCAATAAACAATATTTTCCTTTTTTCGACCGTTATGCTATACTAACCAAAGGAGGGAGAGGAAATTTATGATCAAGTATGAAGATATACTTTTTTTTCGTGATCAGCATATTGTTGATGAATTGTATCAAAAACTGAAAACAGACAATGATAACGAAGAATTAGAAAAAGCATATCAACAGATATCAACAAATAATCAGACACAGTTACATACATTTTTATATCAGTATCGTCAGATTATGACTAAAATCTATAGTGTATGGAATGTAATCAGTTGGCTATTATTTGCAATCTTATTTATTGTATCAGGATCAATGATCTGTGCAACAGGGGTTGCTTATCTGTTTTTCTCAATTGATTTTTTTAAAGGGATTTATCAGTTGATCAGTGAAATAGGAGTAAGTTTGTTGGAGGGGCTCTTTCGTGTTCCAACAGAAACAATCACTTATTTTCAACAAGTTTCACCGATATTTTTATGTATAGTAGGATTAACATTTCTTTTTATTGTGTTATTTACGACTTTATATATAATCAGTTTATTTAAAAAAGATTATCAAAAACAAACATCAATACAAATGAGTCTTGATGATTGTTATCACAGTTTACAGTGTTGTCAAGATGATCCTTGGGATTATATTCGTCAATCTTTTGAAAAAAGAATACATACTAGACGAAACCATCATTTTTTTGAACGCTATTATTATGCCTATATCAAAATTGCTCAAAATCATGAACTTGTAGAAGGGACTGTTCAAGATTTAACAAAAAAAGAACAAATCATTTTATACATTCGTACTTTTACAAATAGTATTAAAAATATTTTTGGTGCATTTTCAATGCCTATCTATATATCAACAGCTCTTTTGATTTCTTATTATAGAAATTTTCAGGCTGTGAGTGCATTAAGATTAAAAAATATTTTAGAATATATACCTTTAGGAGATTGGATTTATAGTCTTTTAGATTTTTGTTATGGAATTGTCAGTCATTTTCCATTATTTTATTATTTAGAAATCTTAGATTTAGAATTCGTAAAAGTCATTTCTTTTTGTATTTGTTTAACAATTGTATGGGGTCTTTATACAATTATAAAGACACGTATCAGTGAAATCAAAAGACAATATTTACGTCGTCAACAATTCTATTTGAAAAAACATCAAGGGTTATATGCATCAAATGAGAAGTTCCCTAAAGTTTATCAATATAGTGTACAATGGACTGTTTTTGTTGTATTTGTATGTATAGCTATAGGATTATGGCAGGCTTTCTTGGCATCTTTTCCATATGATGGAGAAGCAGTTTTTGCGATGATGAAACAAAGACAAGTTGTCTTAGATCAAATGCAGCCTTATGTTGAAGAAAAAAATCATATATTAGGGAATTGGGAACAACGTCTTTCACCTGAATATATAGCAGTTGATTCTTTAACGGATATGGAAAAAACAGGAACTTATAATAACCCTTATTTAAGAATTTATACATATTATACACAAGAGGATGCTACAAAAGCTTTTGAAGATCAAAAAGACAGTTATGATCATTATAAGAAGAAAGAAGATCAATTACAATTAGCCTATTCATCAAAGGGATTTATGATTGTAGATCATGGAATTGTAATGAAAATGTCAAACTCTTCTTCATTGTTACAACAGACATTATCACAAGAAGATATCACAACAATGATTAAACAAATAGGATATACAATTGAATAGAAGTAAACATATCATCATATATGTCGATGGTTTTTTATTGATGATTATATTGATTTTAGGGATTTTTTATTCTTTGAATATACTTCTATTTCAAGAAGAAAAAGCAGTGGAAACACTGCTTTAATTATTCATAGAAATAGTATAAAAAGAGCATATAATTCAACGAGAAAGCCTAAAAAACGTCCAATTTGAGTGCTCTTAAGATAGCCAAATTTTTGATAGGTTTCAGGTGTACAAAAGGGAAATAGAATGAGTGTCATACCTAGACATAACATACCACATCCTGTCGTTATGTTTTTTTGAAATGGTAAAAGAGATAAAGCACTTGTTAATAAAAGGAGAATAGATAAGATAATACCAAGATAAAACCATTTCAGTTGTTTTTGGATTTTGTTTAAAGCTTCAGTATGTGCCAATTGACATGTTTGTGAGCAATAGGCTTGAGTTTTTGTCTGGTCTAAAAAATATCGAGCTTCTTTTCCACAATAAGAACATTTGACATGCTGATTGATGATTGGTATGTGTGAATCTTTTGTATCTGTAAGTTCAGATAAACTGATTTGGAACAATTCAGCAAGTTCAATAAGATTTTTCATTGAGGGTTCACTTTGGTTTGTTTCCCATTTTGAAACAGCTTGTCTACTAACACCTAATCTTTCAGCAACATATTCTTGAGATAATTTCATTTGCTGTCTCTTCTTTTTTATATTTTGACCTAATGACATTTGATAAACCACCTTTCATTGTATAATCATTATATCAAATGATATTCAAAAGACCACCAACTCTTTGTCAACTATCAGTTGCTTTATAAAAAAAGCACTTTATTACAAAGTGCTTGCAGGCTGTTGACAAAGTAAAAAAAGTCAACAGCTTTTAGTTTTCAAATAAAAGAGTATATGGTATTATATCTATTGTCGTGGATGACTTCTTTCCAAGTACGCAAACTTTGAGGCTCCACGACCTTTTTTTATCATCATGTCATGAAAATATGATATAATGTAAGTGCGTATTTGGAGGTAAAATATTATGGCAATGACATGTT